>WRFZ01000157.1 GCA_009778655.1 Candidatus Azobacteroides sp. | reverse complement strand
TGTTCGTTCAGAAATTTCTTTAAAAATTCGGGATCTTTGTAATCGATAAACTTAATGCCGTTCTTTTTGAAACGACAATATTTTTTTTTCTTAACATCAACGCTTGGAGGCGTTAAGTAACGGATTTCCGAGTTATTGGTTGCTGCCATGATTTAATTTTCTTTTACTGTTGTTTCTTTGGATTTGTTTCTTCTTTTAGTGGCGTAAGCCTCAAAATTTTTATCCTGATGGAAAGTCAGAAAGCGAATTACTCTTTCATCGCGACGGAATTGGATTTCCAATTTCGCAACAATAGTCGGTTCACCTTTAAATTCTATTAACGAATAGAATCCGGTAGATTTTTTCTGGATCGGATACGCCAACTTGCGTAATCCCCAATTTTCTTCATTCACAATCTCAGCGCCCTCGGCGGAAAGAAAGTCTTTGAATTTGTCGACCGCTTCCTTCATCTGAGCATCAGACAAAACGGGAGTTAAAATGAAAACGGTTTCGTAACTGTTCATTGAATTTTAATTGAGTTTTAATTGAATTAATAAATACTATAATTTGTAAATCAAGGCGCAAAGGTAATACTTTTTATTGAATAAACAAAATTTTTGCGGCATTGATTATTTTTTCCCGGGGCCATGAAAAAAGTTCTAACTTTATATAATTAATTCAAGTTGCTATTTATAAATCATAAATTTTATCGAATATATAAGCTTAAATGAAAGCGATAAATTAAATCTTCATTTGTTTCAATCCGGTAAACGGAATGTATTGATTACACAGGTAAGGATTTAGTAACCGAATTACGTCCAAAATCGGCTTCCCTGTCTTTTTCTGTCCGTTTCACCTGTTATTGATTAGTTTTAATTTATTGTATTTCAATTAATTAAAGTACTATAATAATTATATGATAAAATTTTGCTAACTTTACGCAAAAAATTAAAAATACCATGAAAAAATTAGTATTACTTTCATTTATTGTCGGTATATTCATTGCTTGCGGTGGGCAAGAAACGCCCCGATTGGGAAAAGTTTCGGTTGATAAAGTTGTTAAAGCGATGACATTGGAAGAAAAAGTTCAATTGTTGATCGGAACCGGAATGCCCGGTTTTTCGGGTGAAAATGCAGTTGTAGGGAAAACAAATTCGTTAGTGCCCGGTGCGGCGGGAACGACTTATCCGATACCTCGTTTAGGTATTCCGTCCATTGTATTAGCCGATGGACCTGCCGGACTGCGGATTAATCCCACACGCGAAGGCGACTCGCAAACTTATTATTGTACCGCATTTCCGGTCGGGACGCTTTTGGCTTCGACTTGGAATACCGAATTGGTGGAAAATGTAGGAAAAGCGATGGGAAATGAAGTGTTGGAATACGGCGTGGACGTACTGTTGGGTCCCGCTTTAAATATTCATCGTAACCCATTATGTGGTAGGAATTTCGAATACTATTCCGAAGATCCGTTGATAAGCGGTAAAATAGCGGCTGCAATGGTTCGCGGCGTTCAATCGAACGGGGTAGGGACATCAATTAAACATTTTGCAGCCAACAATCAGGAAACCAATCGAATGGAAAACGACGTCCGAATCAGCGCGCGCGCTTTGCGGGAAATCTATCTGAAAGGATTTGAAATTGCCGTGAAAGAAGCGAATCCGTGGACAGTCATGTCGTCCTACAATTGTATCAACGGTACGTTAACTTCCGAAAGTTCCGAATTGTTGACCGACATTTTACGCGATGAGTGGAAATTCAAAGGAACCGTGATGACCGACTGGTTCGGCGGGAAAAATCCTCCGGCACAAGTACATGCCGGTAACGATTTATTGATGCCCGGCGCTCCCAAGCAAGGCGAAGCAATTTTAGCCGCCGTCAACAGCGGTTTGTTATCCGTGGATGATATTGACAGGAATGTAAAGCGAATCTTGAACTTAATTCTTGAATCGCCTCGCTTTAAGGGATATAAATTTTCCAATCATCCCGATTTGAAAGCGCATGCGGAAATTACCCGCCAATCGGCGGCGGAAGGAATGGTTTTATTGAAAAACGAACAAACGTTGCCTTTATCGGAACAAATTCAAAAAATAGCCGCTTTCGGAATCACATCCTACGATTTTATTTCCGGAGGAACGGGAAGCGGGAATGTCAATAAAGCCTATAATGTATCATTAATAGAAGGTTTAAATAATGCAGGATATCAGCTCAATAATGAATTAATTACATTGTATGAAAAACATATCGGAGCCGAGAATGAAAAAAACAAACCCGATCCGAACGATCGTTTAGCCATGTTTATGCCTAAAGTTCGTCCCTCTGAAATTATACCCGAAGCAACTGTAATGAAAAAAATGGCGGCGGAAACCGATGTCGCTTTGTTGACTCTGGGCAGAACTTCAGGCGAATTTAGAGACCGGCAAATTCCAAACGATTTCGATTTGTCGGATAATGAACGCCAACTGATTCAAACGGTTTGTAACGCTTATCATGCCGTCGGGAAAAAAGTCGTGGTTATCTTGAACATTGGCGGCGTAATAGAAACGGCTTCATGGAAAAATTGGCCCGATGCTATCCTGTTGGCATGGCAAGCCGGACAAGAAGGAGGAAACACCGTAGCGGATGTTCTGAAAGGCGCAGTCAATCCGTCCGGTAAATTACCGATGACTTTCCCGGTCAATTATTCGGATGCGGCTTCTTCCGCTAATTTTCCCTATGATTATCGGTTTGACATGCGGGATGCTTTCGGCGCTATCATTAATCCGGGAGAAGAAAAAAAAGAACTTGTCCGCAATGTGGATTATACGATTTATGAAGAAGACATTTATGTCGGCTATCGGTATTTTGATTCTTTCAACAAAGATGTTTCTTATCCTTTCGGTTACGGACTTTCTTATACGCAATTTACTTATGAAAGCGCTTCCGTTTCGGCAAAAAATGACAGTTACACGTTCAACTGTACGATTAAAAATACGGGAAATGTACCCGGAAAAGAAGTCGTACAATTATATATCTCCGCTCCGGGAAAATCCATGAACAAGCCGGTCAAGGAATTAAAAGCTTTCGTTAAAACAAAACTCCTGCAACCGGGCGAATTTCAAACGATTCAATTGACGGTTTCACAAAATGATTTGGCTTCATACGATAGCAAGAGCAGTCAATGGATGGTAGAACCGGGTGATTATATCGGGCAAATCGGAAGTTCATCCGGCGATATTCGGCAAAGCGTGAATTTCAATATACCCAAAGAATCGGTAGTTGAAAAAACGTACAATGTATTAAATCCGAAAGAGGTTATTTCAACAATAAAATGAATTTTTACGCAGAAACACGCATAAATTTGTTCCGATTTTAAGACAAGTTTATGTTAAAGTCGAACTTTTTCTGTTTTTTAATTAAAAAAGGACAAAAAAGTTTGGATAATTTAATGAATACCCATATATTTGAAGCCTGTTTGTATTAAGTATTTATTTTTATTATTTTGTATTACATTTTTAAACGAATCAATCTCATGAACAAGACAGAACTTATCAATGCTATCGCCGAAGAATCGGGATTAAGTAAAGTTGATTCTAAGAAAGCGTTGGACGCTTTCTTGGCAACGGTTTCAAACGAATTGAAAAAAGGCGGAAAAATCACCTTGGTCGGCCATGGAACTTACCAAATTGTTGAAAAAAGCGCTCGAACCGGTATTAACCCTAAAACGAAAGCGCCTATTCAAATTCCGGCTAAAAAAACGGTAAAATTCAAACCGGGAGCAAGTCTCATTTGACTTATTCGAACTTTGCATTCAAAACCATTTCGAAAACTTTTTTGAAAGTTTTTCGGAATTAAATAAAGCAACCTTTTCAACTATATTCAAAAGATTGCTTTATTTTTTCTTGAATTTTATTAATTTTGCAGCCTTAATTTGATAAACGATGAATATCCGGCAAACCATTCAACAAATCGTATCTGATTTATACGGCGGGAAGATACAGCTTTCCATGATTCAACTGCAAAAAACAAGAAAAGATTTCAAAGGACATTTAACCTTGGTCGTTTTTCCTTTGCTGAAATTATCCGGTAAAAATCCGGAACAAACCGCTCGGGAAATAGGCGAGCGTTTGCTGAAACAAGAACCAGGTATCGCCGAATTTAATGTCGTTAAAGGTTTCTTAAATTTGATTATCGCTCCGACTTATTGGATTCAACTTTTCAATGAAATTTATTCTGCCGAATCCTACGGAATAAAAAAAATCAAAGAAAACGCCCCTTTAGTAATGATTGAATATTCATCCCCTAATACAAACAAACCCTTACATTTAGGTCATATTCGAAATAATCTCTTGGGGTACAGTTTAGCTGAAATTCTGAAAGCAAACGGAAAACGTGTAATTAAAACCAACATTGTGAACGATCGGGGTATTCATATCTGTAAATCCATGCTTGCTTGGAAAAAATGGGGCAACGGAGAAACGCCGTCGTCATCCGGAAAAAAAGGCGATCATCTGATTGGCGAATATTATGTGAAATTTGACCGGGAATATAAAAAAGAATTAGCGAAATTAACGGCAACCGGGTTATCGAAAAAAGAAGCGGAAGAACAATCGTCTTTGATGGCGGAAGCGCGTGAAATGCTGCGCCAATGGGAAGCCGGCGATAAGGAAACCGTTGATCTCTGGAAAAAAATGAACGATTGGGTATATGCCGGTTTTGATGAAACATACAAGGCTTTGGGCGTGGATTTCGATAAAATTTATTACGAATCCGAAACCTATTTGGACGGAAAAGAAAAAGTGTTGGAAGGTTTGAAAAAAGGCCTGTTTTACCGAAAAGAAGATGGATCGGTTTGGGCGGATTTAACTGCCGACGGTTTGGATGAAAAATTGTTATTGAGAGCCGACGGCACGTCGGTTTATATGACGCAAGACATCGGTACCGCTAAATTGCGTTTCGACGATTATCCGATTGATCAAATGATATATGTCGTCGGTAATGAACAAAACTATCATTTTCAAGTACTCTCTCTTTTATTGGACAAATTGGGATATGCTTTTGGGAAAGGATTGATTCATTTTTCGTACGGAATGGTCGAATTACCCGAAGGAAAAATGAAATCGCGTGAAGGAACGGTGGTTGATGCCGACGATTTAATCGAAGAAATGATTGGTACGGCGAGAGAAACGGCCGACGAATTGGGGAAAACAGCCGGTTATTCGGAATCGGAAACCGCTGAAATTGCACGTGTGGTCGGTATGGGAGCATTGAAATATTTTATACTGAAAGTTGATCCCCGCAAAAATATGGTGTTCAATCCACAAGAATCCATTGATTTCAACGGAAATACAGGTCCTTTTATTCAATACACCTATGCACGCATTCAATCGGTTTTGCGACGCAGCGAAATTGATTTTTCAACGGTTAAAAATCATCCGATTTCTTTACAAACTCCCATCAATGAAAAAGAAGAAGAATTGATTCAACGCTTGTCCGAATTTCCGGCAATCGTTGAAGACGCAGCCGACAGTCTGAGTCCGGCGGTTATAGCCAATTATCTTTACGACTTGGTAAAAGAATACAATCAATTCTATCACGATTATTCCATTTTGCGAGAAGAAAACGCCGAACTGCGGCGATTCCGGTTATTATTATCCCTGCAAACGAGTAAAGTAATCGAAACCGGTTTGAAACTATTGGGAATAGAAGCTCCTCCAAGGATGTGATACCTCAAGCACCGGATAACACAACAATTCATAATTTATAATTTATAATTCATAATTTATTATTAATTATTTGTAACCTTATTTAATTTCTTGCGTCAAACCTGTAGAAATTAAAAAAATGTTTAACAAATTAAATTGTAATTATTATGAATGATCTTGTTCCTATTTTTGTTGTCGGCTTTTCCATGTTAGCTGTCTATAAAGTTTTTGAATTGTTTGCAAAAAGAAAAGAGCGAATACTTCTCATTGAGAAACTTGCGAATTTATGTGAAAATGAAGAGGATAAAGAAAAATCTTTAAAATTCAAATTACCTTTTATCTCAAGTGAAAATTTAGATTTCGGCTATTGGCCTTTGCGAATTTCTTTGTTATTAATCGGCGTCGGCGCCGGTTGCTTAATGGCATTTTTCATTCAAATCATTTATTTTAACGGTTCTCCTATTCAATCCTACAGGGAGTGGGTACATCAATTCAATGACTTGTTGGTGTTGGTTGATTTTGCTTCTATTTCATTCTTCGGCGGAATCGGCTTATTCATAGCTTATCTGCTCGAACAAAAAAAGAAAGCGAAATAGATTGCAAGTTGTAAGTTTTAGGTTGTAAGTTTTAGGTTATAAGTTTTAGGTTATAAGTTGTAAGTTATAGCCTAAGACTTATCACTTAAAACCTACAACTTAAAACTTATCCTATTGTCATTTTCAAAATAAACTTGTACTTTTGCAGATTCATTTTGAAACAAAGACAAATGGTAAAAAATAGTTTTGCAAAGAGGATTGTACAAGGAGTTTGGATTATTTTCTTTTTCTGCATTATCTCCGCCGGTCTGATTTTTTTATTAATAGCCAAAGGTAAAATCGGTTACATGCCGCCGGTCGAAGATTTGGAAAATCCGATTAATAAGTATGCTTCCCAAGTTTTATCCACAGATATGATCCCTTTGGGAGCTTATTATCAAAGTAACGAAAATCGGATTTATATCAATTACAACGACCTTTCCCCGGCTTTGGTTCAAGCTTTAATAGCAACCGAAGATGCCCGGTATTATGAACATTCTGGAATTGACGTTTATGCTTTGATTCGCTCGATCATTAAGCGAGGCATTCTTTTCCAAAAAAGCGGCGGCGGCGGAAGCACGATTTCCCAGCAATTGGCTAAACTTCTGTATTCGGAACATGTCGGAACGATGTGGGAACGATTGTTTCAAAAACCGGTCGAGTGGGTGATAGCCGTTCAATTGGAAAAATACTATACCAAAGAAGAAATTATCAATCTGTATCTCAATAAGTTTGATTTTCTGTACAATGCGGTGGGCATTCAATCGGCTTGTTGGGTCTATTTCAATAAATCTCCTAAAGATATTTCAACGGAAGAAGCAGCCACTTTAATCGGAATGTGTAAAAATCCGTCCTATTTTAACCCCATTCGTCAGCCCGAACGGACGGTCGGACGAAGAAACGTTGTTCTTTCGCTGATGGAAGCAAACGATTATCTGTCCAAAGCTCAATGTGATTCTTTAAAAGCTCTGCCGTTGGTTACCAAATTTAATCGAGTAGAGCATAAAGACGGCTTGGCTCCGTATTTCAGAGAATATTTACGTCTGACCATGACCGCCAAAAAACCGGATAAAAGCGAATATCCCTCTTGGAATCAATCCAAATACTCCGAAGATTCATTGGCGTGGGAAACGAATCCTTTGTACGGTTGGTGTACTAAAAGGAAAAAGCCGGACGGATCAAATTTCAATCTATATACGGACGGATTAAAGATTTATTCAACCATTGATTCCCGTATGCAGACTTATGCGGAAGACGCCGTTCGTGAACGAATGGCTGATTTGCAAGACGCATTTTTCAAGGAAAAAGTCGGCAGCAAGACTGCTCCGTTTTCTCGTTATTTGGATCAAAAAGATGTAAATGAAATATTAGAAAGGGCTGTTAAACAATCCGATAGATATAGATTATTAAAGAAAGACAATAAGTCTGATTCCGAAATTCAAACCGTTTTTAAAACGCCGGTCGAAATGACCGTATTTTCATGGAAAGGAATGAAAGATACGATAATGACTCCGTTGGATTCGATTATTTACATGAAATCGTTTTTGCGATCCGGCTTTATGGCAATGGATACCAGAACCGGAGCCGTAAAAGCGTATGTTGGAAATATAGATTTTCAATATTTCAAATACGACATGGTGAATACCGGAAAACGGCAAATCGGATCCACGATAAAACCTTTCTTATATTCCTTGGCAATGGAAAGCGGAATAACTCCCTGCGATGAAATGTTACATGTCGAACAACATCTTGTGGATGAAAACGGAAGAGATTATAATCCCAGAAATGCCAATAAACAAAAGATAGGAGAAATGGTTTCAATTCGGTGGGGATTACAACAGTCGGATAACTGGGTATCCGCCTATTTAATGAAACAATTAAATCCTTATGCCTTTGCACGTTTACTGCATTCCTTCGGCTTAAAAAGTCCGATTGATCCGGTCGTTGCCCTTTGTTTAGGCCCTTGTGACGCATCTGTAAGCGAGATGGTTTCCGGTTATTCGGTATTTGCCAATCACGGAATCCGGATTGAACCGATTTATGTGACTCGCATTGAGGACATTTTCGGGAATATTTTAGAAACTTTTTCACCCCAAGTCTCGGAAATAATCAATGAAGATGCCTGCTATAAAATGTTAAGTATGCTGCAAGGAGTTGTTGACGGAGGTACCGGTAGCCGGATACGCAGAGACCACAAAATAACGGTTTCCATGGGAGGAAAAACCGGTACGACACAGAATCATTCCGACGGATGGTTTATGGGCTTTACTCCTTCCTTGGTCGGAGGAGCTTGGGTCGGAGGAGAAGACCGAGATATTCATTTCGATCGGATGTCGGAAGGACAAGGAGCAACGATGGCCCTCCCGATTATGGGAATATTTCTTCAAAAAGTATATAATGATCCGAACTTAGGATATTCTCAAACCGAGCGGTTTGAAATCCCGGCAAAATATGCCGATCCATGCAGTAATCAATTAAATAATACGGAAGATAAGTTAACTCATCCGAGTGGAATTGACGATTTGTTCAAATAATAGCAGTGACAAGTAACACATGTAACCGGGACGAGTGAAAAAATGTAGCCAATCTGTAAGCCGGATTCTGTACTTGTCTAACAAGCGTCTGTCATTTATCTTGATTTAATGTCGCCATTAAATTCATGCGATCTACCCCCCGACATCGAACGAGCCGTTCTACATGCGTCGGTATATTTGACCTTGCAACCCCCGATAGTACGGCTTCCTATATTGCTATAAGAACCGGTAAGCTCTTACCTCACCTTCTCACCCTTACCTTTCGAAAAAGGCGGTTATTTTCTTCTACTTAACTCTGCTTTCACAAACAGCTATCCGTTAGATAGCGGGGCGCTCTGTGTTGTCCGGACTTTCCTCTTTTCATAAATTAAAAAGCGACAGACCGATTGGCTACGGTACAAAATTACATAATAATTTGAAAATGTGAAAATGCAGTTAATCTCTAAATTTATAATTTATAATTCATAATTGATTACGAAATCAGTAAACCCATATCGAATTTTAATCTCGGAGAAATTGTTTACAAATGTTACGCTTTTATATAAGTTTACATGAAAATTAAATTTACAAAATAAATTATAAGTAAATTTATAGAGATACAAATGTAAACTATATTGATAAGACAGACAATATTAATTATCGTTTACACTTGTAATGACTATTTTTTAAATCAATGTTTTTATATTTATATTTAATTAAAAACCAATAATTTATATATTAATTTATAAACTGATATTATAAATATTAATTCATTTATGTAAATTCATAGCTCCGAAAGGTTAATTTTACATATCTATACAATATTAATGAATTAAAAATCAAATATATATCAGATAATTTTGAAGTCATATTTAATATTAATCAGGACTGATTTCCAAAAGTAAACTGTTATCTTGTTTTATTGATTTACATTCATAAATTATTATTTTGTAAATTTAATTTGCTTGTGTAAATAAAAATATATACATTTGTAGCATTATTAATTCAAGTAATTATTTAAAAACTTCAATCATGATGCGGGAGCGAATTAAACAAATAATTGAAGAAAAAGGGTTGAAACCGTCTTCTTTTGCCGAAAAAATTGATGTCAGCCGAGCAACAATTTCTCATATCTTAAGCGAAGGCGGGAAAAAACGAAAACCGAATGATCCGAGTATAAATACGATTGATAAAATCTTGAAAACTTTCCCGGATATTTCACCTACATGGTTTTTAAATGGCGAAGGCCCCATGTATAAAAGGGAACGAATTTTTACGCAACCGGATTTATTCGAAGAAAAAACAACCGCAGAACCGTCCGTGAAGCCGACCGGACGCGAATATTCGCAAAAAAACGAGGATAAACAACCGGAAAACACAATTGATTCGACTGTTATTAAGAATATTAACTTATCAAATAACATTTCAAAAAAAATTGATAAGATAATTATTTTTTTCAATGATAAAACTTTTATGACTTTTATATCGGAAGAATAAATAAAATTTTCTACTTTTGCCGAGATAATAAATAAAAAAACAATTTAAGTATAAGATGCGATATATAGGCGATTGGGTCGTTAAAGAGAATTATCGGATTCACGATCATTACTCCTTATTAAAACTAACTCTCGATAAAGAAATTCCGGAAATGATGCCGGGACAGTTTGTACAAGTTCGCGTGGATGATTCGCCGTCAACTTTTTTACGTCGTCCCATTTCCGTTCATTTCATTGATAGGCAAGCGAATGAATTGTGGTTGTTAATTCAAATAATCGGCGACGGAACGCGTCGGCTGGCTAAATCCCGACCCGGCGATTCAATCAACTTGATTTATCCTTTGGGAAACGGCTTTTCGCTTCCGGAAGATATTTTTTCAGCGCCGGATACGAACAAAAAGCTATTATTGGTCGGTGGCGGAGGCGGAGTAGCTCCGCTTCTTTATTTAGGCGCTCGGTTATCCGCTTTGAATTATAAACCCGTATTCTTATCGGGTGCAAGATCTCAAAACGATTTACTTCAAATTGATGAGTTTCGGAAATTCGGAACGGTTTATTTAGCAACGGAAGACGGCTCTTGCGGTGAAAAAGGCTTTGTGACCAACCATTCGATTTTGGAATCCGGCGATTTTGATTATTTATACATCTGCGGTCCCAAACCGATGATGATTGCCGTCGCAAAATACGCCCGTCAACATTCTATTCCGGGAGAAGTATCGCTCGAAAACACAATGGCTTGCGGAATGGGCGTTTGTCTTTGTTGCGTGGAAAAAACCGTTTCCGGAAATATGCGCACTTGTATTGAAGGTCCTATTTTTAATATAAACACTTTAACATGGCAAATTTAAACGTTAGTATCGGTAATTTGAAATTTAAGAATCCGGTCCTAATGGCTTCAGGAACATTCGGATACGGGATAGAATTTGAAGATTTAATTGATTTATCCCAAATCGGCGGTATATTTGTAAAGGGAACCACTTTGCATCCGCGAGAAGGGAATGATTATCCGAGAATGGCGGAAACAGCTTCGGGTATGTTGAATGCAGTCGGACTGCAAAACAAAGGCGTTGATTATTTCATTTCATATATTTATCCGGCAATTAAAAATATTGATACTCGGATGATGGTGAATGTAAGCGGATCAACAATTGAAGAATATGTTGCCTGCGCCGAAAAAATTGATGCTTTGGAAAAAATCCCGGCAATTGAATTGAATATTTCCTGCCCCAATGTTAAACAAGGCGGAATGGCTTTCGGAATTGATTCTGCGAGCGCTGCTCAAGTGGTAAAAGCGGTTCGCAAAGTATATCATAAAGTTTTGATCGTTAAATTGACACCGAATGTCACCGATGTTACCGAAATAGCTAAAGCGGTTGAAACAGAAGGAGCTGACGCAGTTTCCTTAATCAATACTTTATTAGGCATGGCCATTAACGTGGAAAAAAGAAAATCGGCTTTATCAACAATCACCGGAGGATTATCCGGGCCTTGCATCAAGCCGATTGCATTACAAATGGTTTACCGTACCTCGAAAGTGGTTAAGATTCCGGTTATCGGAATCGGTGGAATTTTGAATTGGAAAGATGCGGTCGAATTTATTTTAGCGGGAGCAACGGCCATTCAAATCGGTACGGCAAATTTTATTGACCCCACCGTTTCAATCAAAACAATCGAAGGAATTGATAATTATTTGAACAAACACGGATTTAAATCCGTAAAAGAGTTAATAAATTATGAATTATGAATTATAAATTATGAATTATAGGCGCGCTATGTCATCTTTAATTCATAATTCATAATTTATAACTCATAATTTATAATTCATTTTCATCCGAACAGTTCCCGAAAAGCGTCTTCAACTTTTTTTACGCTGACGATTCGGATGGAAATTCGGTTCGTATCGAACCCTTTTAAATTATTGTGAGGAATGATTATTTTGTTGAAACCCAATTTCTCAGCCTCCAAAATTCGCTGTTCGATACGGTTCACGGGCCGAATCTCTCCGGAAAGCCCGACTTCTCCCGACAAGCAAGTTTCTCTGTCAATGGCAATGTCTAAACTGGAAGATAAAATGGCTGAAATAACCGCTAAATCCAACGCCGGATCGCTGACACGCAATCCGCCGGCAATGTTCAGAAAGACATCTTTTTGTATTAATTTGAATCCGGCTCGCTTTTCAAGTACCGCTAACAGCATATTCATTCGTCGAATATCGAATCCCGTTGCCGAGCGTTGCGGCATTCCGTAAGCCGCAGTACTTACGAGAGATTGAGTTTCAATCAGAAACGGACGAATCCCTTCAATTGCGGCAGCAATCGCAGCACCGCTCAGTCCTTCATGATTTTGGGTCAGAAGCATCTCGGAAGGATTATTCACTTCCCGCAGTCCGTTTTGACGCATTTCGTAAATTCCCAATTCGGAAGTAGAACCGAAGCGGTTTTTCATACTGCGAAGTATCCGGTACATATAATGTTGATCTCCTTCAAATTGCAGAACCGTATCTACAATATGTTCCAACACTTTAGGCCCCGCAATATTTCCTTCCTTATTAATATGACCGATTAGTAGGGTAGGGATACTTGTTTCTTTCGCGAATTTCAACAGGGCTACCGAACATTCTCGAACTTGAGACACGCTTCCGGGACCGGATTCAATTCGTTCTGTATAAATTGTTTGAATAGAGTCTATTATTAAAATATCCGGTTTCAAATTATTAATATGTACAAATATTCGTTCTAAATTGGTTTCACAGACAATAAAAAGATTTTCATTACTCTTTTCTAATCGTTCCGCTCTCAATTTTAATTGTTTAGCGCTTTCTTCGCCCGATATGTACAGGATTTTGTAAGTATTTAGTTTTAAGACCGTTTGTAATACAAGCGTTGATTTACCGATTCCCGGTTCGCCACCGATTAAAACCAAAGAACCGGGGACCAAACCTCCGCCCAAAACCCGGTTTAATTCCCGGTCGCCCGTATCCATACGAATTTCATCACCGGTTGTAATATCTTGCAAAAGTACCGGTTTGGATTGCTGCGGAATGAAATTACTCAGTTCCGACGATTCTTTTACCAGATGTTGTTTGGAAATAAATTCTTCAACATACGAATTCCATTCACCGCAAACCGGACATCTACCGAGCCATTTGGGTGAATCATTTCCGCATTGCGAACAAACAAAGACGCTTTTTAATTTTGCCATAAATATTTACAGTTTCTTACTTTCATCATTGCAAATGCAGCCAACAAGGATGAAAGAAAGGGGATTTTTCATTTTCTCTATTAAACATAATAGTAATTATACATATTTAGTATTAACGGATTTCTACACAAATGTACTGCTTTTTTCCGTATAAAAAATGTATTATTAACATTTTTACATGATTGGAAAAATGCTTAATTTTGTCCGTGAATTAACGGATTCCGGAATTATTTCTAAAATCAGACCAATGTCTAAAAAGAGAGATTTATTATTTATTTTTTTATTATTCGGTTTAACATCCGCTTATCCGCAAAAAGTCGGCTTAGTATTAAGCGGCGGCGGCGCAAAAGGCGCCATACACGTCGGCATCATTAAAGCTTTAGAAGAAAATGGTATTCCAATTGATTGTATTTCCGGAACTTCCATTGGAGCTGTCGTAGGAAGTTTATATGCAATGGGATATTCGCCGGATGAAATCTTAGATTTATTTACGTCGGATGAATTTTACTATTGGCAAACAGGAAAAGTGGAAGAAAAATATCGATATTTTTTTAGAAAAAGTCCTTATCAGCCTGATTTTATTAAGTTTAATGTGCCTTTAAAAGATTCGATGAATATTCGAACCGCCGATTTGCTTCCCAACAGTTTAATCAACCCGATACAAATGAACCAAGCATTTTTGCAATTGTTTACACAAGCAAATGCACGGTGCAATGAAAATTTTGATAATCTTTTTGTACCGTTTTTGTGTATTGCTTCCGATGTTTTTAATAAAAAAATGGTCGTATTTCGAACAGGTAATTTAGGCGATGCCGTCAGGGCTTCCATGACTTTTCCTCTTGTTTTCAAACCGATAATGAAAGACAGTATTCCGTTGTTTGATGGCGGCATATTTGATAACTTCCCGGTAAATCCGATGAAAGAGGCTTTTCATCCCGATTTTATCATCGGTTCTTCGGTAGCCGGAACTAAAAAGAAAAAACCGACCGAGATGGATTTATATACTTTGGTCGAAAGTATTATTATGCAGCGAACTTCTTACAGTATTGATCCCAAAGACGGAATTATAATGAGTTCTATTTTGGATGATGTCAATTTACTTGATTTCAATAAATCAAAAATGCTATATGATATGGGATACCAAGCGGCTACGGAATTAATGGATTCCATCAAAGAATTGGTTAAACGTCGCGTCAGTTTGGATGAACTCACGGAAAGACGAAGAATTTATAAAAATTCGTTGCCGGCGCTTGTATTCCGAAATATTTACATAACGGGAGTCAACAGCGTACAAAAAGAATATATCGAAAAACAAATCCATAGAGACAATCAAACTCGTTTCACCATAGACGATTTCAAGCAAACCTACTTTCATCTTTTATCCAATCCTAAAATACAGGAAATTTATCCGTATGCTGTTTGGGATGCGGATAATAATACCTTTGATTTATACCTTGACGTTCAAATCCGTAATGAAATTACAATCGCTTTTGGCGGAAATATTTCATCAATGAGCGCTAATCAATTATATTTAGGGATAGGTTACCAGAGTTTGACCGAATTTTCTTCCGGATTAAATCTGGATATGCAGGTCGGGAATACCTACAATGGCGTTGCTTTAACCGGAAAAATTGAAGTCCCCTCCTCGACTTTTCCGATGGATATTTCCGCGACGGCAGTACATAATTATCGGAAATTTTATGAAAGCGAAAAATTGTTTATTGACACCGACGTTTCTACATTTATCCATCAGCGAGAGACTTATGGAAAAGTGGGAGTCGGATTTCCTTTCCAAAATAAAGCCCGAATAGATGTTTTCTTGGAATACGGCAGTTTGGAAGATAAATATTATCAAAACACCAAAGGACCTTATCTTTTAAACAATTTTGATAAAAGCGTTTATAACCTGTTTTCTACCGGTTTATCATATAAAAAAAATACGCAAGATGCGAAGCAATATCCCATACAAGGACAAGATCATCATGTATATGCTCAATATATTTCCGGAAACGAGAATTTTTCTCCGGCTAAAACCAAATCCGAAAACTCACAATATCAGTCTTGGGTTCAGATAGATGCATTTATGTATAATATTCATATGATCAATTCGAAATTTAATATCGGTTATATGTTGGAAGGCGTTTTATCCGGCAAGAATTTGTTGAGTAATTATACGGCCTCCGTTTTGCAAGCGCCTTTTTACACCCCTACCCTATTCAGTAAAATAGTTTTTAATGAAGCTTTTCGAGCCAATCAATTTTTGGCCGGTGGAATTGTTCCGATTTGGAAATTAAACTCTACCTTTCATTTACGAGGCGATTTTCACGGTTTTTTCCCGATTTATCCGATATGGCGTGAAGAAAATAAAGCTTATTACGGTCAATTATTTACGCATCCGGCTTATTTGGGGGAGATTACTTTAGTCGCTCAACTTCCCTTCATGTCGGTCAGTTTATTTACTAACTATTACAGTTATCCGAAAAACAATTGGAATTTCGGGTTAAATATCGGATATTTAATTTTCGGTCCGAAATTTATTCCGTAAACTCAACAAAAAATTTGCATAAAAGAAAAAAAAGCTCTACATTTGCAGTCGCAAAAATAAAATGGCTCCGTAGCTCAACTGAATAGAGCATCTGACTACGGATCAGAAGGTTGGGGGTTTGAATCCCTTCGGAGTCACAAACTGAAAATCAATAATTTACCTTTTGTATGCTTATGCTTACGGGAGGTATTTTTGTTTTAAAATACCTCTTTGTACAGCGTTTCAATGTACACCCGTGTACAAAATGTTTAGAAATTTTTAAATGGTACAATTACTGCCCGAAGACGGTAAAAAGCACCGCAATCGCTCCCGTGAAATGTCCGGCAATGAAATTATGATTGTTTTGCAGCGATTAAGGAGCGTATATCAAACGAACAGGGTTTTTGATGACATTGTCAAAGCCAGTAAAAGTACGATGGCTAAGTAATTCCATTTGATTTGTAATGGCAAGGAAGAACTGCTATCCTTTTGCCTTACACCGGGAAAGGCGGAAATCGTCACCGAAAACCTGCATTTGCCGAAGTGGTTTTATTATGATATCATGAAACAAATAAAACAATAATTATCCGCTATAATTATATTAACATAAATCCTATCATTTCTTCGAGGCGATATACAATTTAACCCATCTTGCAGTAAGATGGGTTAAATACAAATTTTAGAATGGCACAAAACTATTTAAAATGTGATTCTATTTACCTCGTCTTTCTTCCTTTGAATCCGCCGCCATTTTCCGAACGATTCGGACGGTCTTCTCTTTCCGTCCTTTCGGGTCTTTCGGGTCTTTCCGAACGTTCTGTTCTTTCCGGACGAGGGAGTAATACTTTTCTGGATAGTTTGAATTTACCGGTCTTCGGGTCAATATCCAACAGCTTTACTTCTATGGTGTCGCCTTCTTTCAAACCGCTTTCTTCAACGGTTTCCAAGCGTTTCCAATCAATTTCGGAAATATGGAGTAACCCGTCTTTGCCTGGAAGAAATTCGACAAAAGCGCCGTAAGGCATAATCGAACGGATTTTTCCTTCATATACTTCGCCGACTTCGGGTACAGAAGCAATTCCTTTAATCTTAGCCATGGCGGCATCAATGGCGGCTTTGTTATTGGCAGCGATTTCTACCCGGCCGATCCCGTCAATTTCCTCGATAGAGATGGTAGCTCCCGTTTCTTCCTGCATGGCTTGAATAATCTTGCCGCCCGGGCCGATGACCGCGCCGATAAATTCTTTTGCAATAATGATTACTTCAATTCTCGGAGCGTGCGGTTTCAGATCTTCGCGCGGTTCGGAAATCGTTTCCAGTATTTTACTCAAAATATACTCACGTCCTTGTTTCGCTTGCGCCAAAGCGTTTTCCAGAATCTCATACGATAATCCATCCACTTTTATATCCATTTGAGTAGCCGTAATTCCTTCATTGGTTCCCGTTACTTTGAAATCCATGTCGCCCAAGTGGTCTTCATCGCCCAAAATATCGGAAAGAACAGCGTAATTGGCGCCTTTGTTTTCGGAAATCAATCCCATGGCAATACCGGAAACCGGTTTTTTAATCGGCACGCCGGCATCCATCAATGCAAGCGTTCCGGCACAAACGGTTGCCATGGAAGATGAACCGTTGGATTCCAAAATATCGGATACAATACGAATACAATACGGATAATTTTCGGGTATCACGGGTTCCAACGCCCGATGCGCCAAGTTTCCGTGACCGATTTCCCGACGACCGACCGCCCGTTGCGGACGCGCTTCACCGGTTGCATACGGTGGAAAATTGTAATGCAAAAGAAAACGTTCTTTTTCAATATTCAATACATCATCAATGAGTTTTTCGTCTAATTTGGTGCCTAAAGTAACCGTTGCCAAAGCTTGGGTTTCTCCTCGAGTAAAAACAGCCGCTCCGTGAGGTCCCGGAATATAATCAACTTCCGACCAAATCGGACGAATATCCGTTGTCTTCCGACCGTCCAACCGAATGCCTTCGTCAAGAATACAACGACGCATCGCTTCTTTTTCTACGGCATGATAATACCTCTCAATTAAAGCGACTTTTTCTTCCGTCAACTCTTCTTCGGTAAATTGGGCTTTATATTCATCCGCAATGGCTTTGAATGCATCGCTGCGCTCTTGTTTTCCTTGTCCGGATTTAGCGATTGCATATACCTTGTCATATAATTTGGCTTTAATATCTTCACGTAACGCTTCGTCGTTGACTTCGTGCGAATATTCGCTTTTTTCCGTCGTACCCGCTTCTTCCATAAATTCAATTTGCGCTTGACACATTTGCTTAATCGTTTCATGGGCAAATTTAATGGCGTCAAGCAATTCGGCTTCGGATACTTCTTTCATTTCACCTTCCACCATCATAATATTGTCAATGGTAGCTCCGACCATAATATCCATATCGGCTTTTCCCAATTCGGAAAAAGTAGGATTGATTTTGAATTGTCCGTCAATACGGGCAACACGCACTTCCGCCAGCGGTCCGTTGAAAGGAATCTTGGAAACGGCTAATGCAGCCGAAGCCGCCAATCCGGCCAAGGCATCGGGAATATCTTCTCCATCGGTGGAAAATAAGACGATAGTTACAAAAACTTCTGCGTGATAATCATCGGGGAATAAAGGACGTAAAGCCCTGTCAACCAAACGGCAGGTCAAAATTTCATAATCGGATGCCCTACCCTCTCGTTTCGTAAATCCTCCGGGAAAACGTCCGAAAGAAGAATATTTTTCTTTATATTCAACTTGTAAGGGCATAAAATCTGCACACGGCGCCGCTTCTTTCGCCGCACAAACGGTTGCCAGCATCATCGTGTTATTCATACGCAACTCGACCGCTCCGTCAGCCTGTTTGGCTAATTTTCCGGTCTCAAGGGTAATGACTCTTCCATCACCCAAATCAATCTTCTTTACAATAGGATTAATCATAAATAATCGTTTCTAAAATATATTTTTCTTCTTTAAAATCGTGCAAAGATAATTAAAAATAAGGGAAATATCGTATATTTGCGCCTAAAATTCCATTATAATAAAAAATGAAACGAAATTTTATAATTCAATTTGTATTCTTAATTCCGATCGTCGGAATTTTTATTTCTTGTTCCGACAAAAACCGATTTACCGTAAAAGGTATGATTAAAGACGGAAATGAAAAGGTACTCTATTTGGAAAATGTAACCACATCGAAAGCAATCCTTTTGGACTCGGTAAAATTAAGTAAAAACGGCTTATATAAATTCAAACATGAACGACCGACTGTACCGGATTTCTACCGCTTGCGGCTGAACAATCAATTGATTAATTTCGCGGTTGACAGTACCGAAATCATTACGATTAACTCGGATACGCTCCGATTTGCACAAGATTATACGGTGGAAGGTTCGTCGGAATCAGAGTATATTAAAACATTGACTTTATTACAGTTAAAAACAAGCGAAACTTTTAATCAATTGCAAAAAGATTATCGTTCCCAAACGATTACCGCAGATGAATACAGTGAAAAAGCAAATGCCTGTATCAAAGAATACAAAAAAGAAGCGACCAATTTCATTTACGACAATCCGGCTTCGACTTCGGCATATTTTGCTTTATTTCAACAAGTCAACGGTTTATTACTATTTGATCCTTACGATAAAAGCGACTCTAAAGCTTACGGGGCGGTGGCTAACAATTGGAACCAGCGTTATCCGGAGGCTCCGAGAACAAAACATTTGGTGAATCTATTCACTACCGCTTTAGCCATTATGCGCGGAGAACAGGCTCGCAACTTTGATGCGAATATGGTTGACAGCAAAGATTATTTCGATGTATCGCTTTTATCGGTTGATAATAAAGCCTATCGCCTTTCGGAAATCGGGAAAGATAATGTGGTTTTGGTAGATTTTACGGCTTACGAAATGAATGAATCGCCGTTACACAATCAACAGTTGGCGAAAGTATATGAGAAATATCGCGCGCAAGGATTCCGGATTTATCAAATATCGTTGGATACCGATGAACATTTCTGGAAAAATGCAGCGGTTAATCTTCCTTGGATATGCGTTATAGATCCGCAATCCGTTGATTCCGATATTATAAAAAAATACAATGTTCGCGAACTTCCGACGGGTTTTATTCTCAATCGAAAAGGAGAATTTGTTAAACGGGTGGAAAATTATGCCGAATTAGAATCCGACATTCTTTCCTGCTTGAAATAAAAATATGTTATAAAACATAGTTTTAAATTTGGAATTTAAATAAACAGTCATTAATTTTGCATTGCTAACTTACATTAGCGTTTTCATAAGAGTAATTTTAATAATTTATTGAGAGTTCCGACCTTGAATGGTCGGAATTCTTTTTTGTTTTTAATTTGGTATCAAAAAATTAATTAACTATGGCAATTCATTATATGACCAGGGAGGGATATAATAAGCTGGTGGAAGAAGTGAATTTTCTTGAAGCGGAAAGGCGTCCGGCGATTTCCAAGCAAATTGCAGAAGCGCGGGATAAAGGCGATTTGTCGGAAAATGCAGAGTACGATGCGGCAAAAGAAATGCAAGGTATTGTTGAAGCGAAAATAGCCCAATTGAAAGGCTTAATTTCCAATGCGCGGCTGATTGACGAAAGCCAAATTTCGACCGATAGTGTGCAAATCTTGAATAAGGTGACTATACGGAATACGAAAAACAACCAAAAAATGGTTTATACCTTGGTGTCGGAGAGCGAAGCGAATCTGAAAGAAAGTAAAATCGCCGTGAATACGCCGATCGGAAAAGGGTTGTTAGGCAAAAAAATAGGCGATATTGCAGAAATTAAAGTGCCGAGCGGTTTGATGTCTTTCGAAATAATTGATATTACATTATGACTATTTTCAGTAAAATAATTGCAGGAGAAATCCCAAGCTACAAGGTAGCCGAAAATTCGGATTTTTATGCCTTCTTGGATATTAATCCCTTAGTAAGGGGACATGTATTGGTAGTCCCCAAAAAAGAAACAGATTATATTTTCGATTTGGACGACAAAACGCTGGGCGATCTGATGATTTTTTCTAAACGAGTGGCATCGGCAATAAAAAAAGCGATTCCGTGTAAACGTGTCGGCGTAACCGTTATCGGTCTGGAAGTTCCACATGCTCATATCCATTTGCTACCTATTACGAAAGAGTCGGACATGCTTTTCAATAACCCGAAACAAAAATTAACTCCAGAAGAATTGAAAGAAATTGCAACTGCCATCGCAGAAAATTTTGAATTGTGTTAACCGGTTTTTAATTCTTTTTCAAGGAATTTTTGATATTGCCGATACATGAAATTGTAAAAAACGGGGGGATTATCTGTATTTCGCGCTCGCTCCAATGCTTGAATGTAGGATATACGGCTGCTCTTAAAAACATAAAATATCGGCAAATCAAACATTGTCAAAATATAATTCATTAAAAGCCGGCTTGTACGTCCGTTGCCGTCTGCAAAGGGGTGTATGCTTACCAATCGGTAGTGTATTTCAAAAGCTGATTCACATTTTTGATTGAATGTTTTCACCGTTTTTGTTTTCTCAATTATTTCATTTACAAGCGTTTTCATAAGTGCAGGTACTTTACTGCTGTCGGGAAAACGCCGCGCCCCGGCAAACACATTCAACAGTCTGTAATCGCCCTTTGTGCTGTCAAACGTTCCTAATGCCGTATTGTAAACTCCACCTGTGTTTTTTACAACCATCGCCCCGATTTCTTTTATTAAAACTTCTGTAATCGGTGTATGATTTTTCGCTTTATTCAGTGTGAAAACAAGGGCTTTTTGGTGGTCAATTACCATTTGTTGCTCGGTAAAGGGCTTGTTTTTGGCAGATATATCTAAATCAAGTAAATTATAAACCTGCCCCTCTGTAAGCGTACTGCCCTCTATTGCCGTTGAATGATAGGTAACAGCATAATAGGTTAATTTTTCTAAATTTACTTGTCCCCGCATAACCCGTTTGTATTCCGATACAAGATTTTCAAGTTTTCGTATCTGTTTGTCATTCATATATTTGCTCTTTTTATGTTATCGAATACATTGCCGTTTATGATGTCAAAGATACAAATTTTGAAAGCAATTTACAATTAAGTCTATATATCAATAACTTTTATTTGGAAATAATTATAAAACTAACTATCTTCGCAGTAAATAATCACACCCAAAAATAAAACGTTATGATCAGCGGAATAAGTAATCAATTACCGGATTATCCTAAATTCATAGCAGGAATTCGTCGAGCTCCCGATCGCGGATTTCGACTGAGTCAATCCCAAACCGAAGTCGCATTGAAAAATGCACTGCGGTATATTCCCACCGAACTGCATAATCAAATAGCGCCGGAGTTTTTAGACGAATTGCATACGCGAGGGAGAATCTACGGCTATCGTTATCGTCCGGAAGGCGACATTCAGCCGAAGCCGGTTGATGAATATGAAGGAAAATGCATCGAAGGGAAAGCGTTTCAAGTGATGATTGATAATAATTTGTCTTTCGATATTGCGCTGTATCCCTACGAATTGGTTACTTACGGAGAAACCGGACAAGTCTGCCAGAATTGGATGCAATACCGTTTGATTAAACAATACTTACAAATATTAACAAACGAACAGACCTTGGTCGTCGAATCGGGACATCCGTTGGGACTTTTTAAATCGCATCCCTATTCTCCGCGTGTAATTATTACCAATTCAATGATGGTCGGCATGTACGATAATCTGACCGATTGGGAAATAGCGGCTCAAATGGGGGTTGCCAATTACGGACAAATGACAGCCGGCGGTTGGATGTATATCGGGCCGCAAGGCATTGTTCACGGAACTTTTAACACCTTGTTAAATGCCGGACGATTGAAATTGGGCATTCCTTCCGGCAGCGATTTGAGAGGAAAATTATTCGTATCGTCCGGTTTGGGCGGAATGAGCGGAGCGCAACCCAAAGCCGCCGAAATAGCCGGAGCGGTCGCGATTATCGCCGAAGTGGACGCTTCGCGGATTGAAACCCGTAAAAATCAAGGATGGGTGCGTTCCGAAACCCAAAGTCCGCAAGAAGCCTTTGCATTAGCGAAGAAATACCTCAACGAGCGAATCCCCTACTCCATCGCTTTTCATGGAAATATTGTTAATCTGTTGGAATACGCCGAACAAAACGATATTTCAATTGATTTACTTTCCGACCAGACTTCCTGCCATGCGGTTTATGACGGCGGCTATTGTCCGGCAGGAATTTCTTTTGAAGAACGTACACGGCTGTTAAAAGAAGATCGAGAAGAATTTCATCGTTTGGTAAACGTTTCTTTGCGGCGACATTTTGAAATAATCAAGAAGCTTACGGCAAAAGGCGTTTACTTTTTTGATTACGGAAATTCTTTCATGAAAGCGATTTATGATGCAGGCGTCAAAGAAATTTCAAAAAACGGAAACGATGAAAAAGACGGTTTCATTTGGCCTTCCTATGTGGAAGATATTATGGGTCCCGAATTATTTGATTACGGCTACGGTCCTTTTCGATGGGTTTGCTTGAGCGGAAAGCATGAAGATTTGATTCGAACCGACCGGGCGGCAATGACTTGTATAGACCCCAATCGTCGGGGACAAGATCGGGATAATTACCAATGGATTCGGGATGCCGAAAAAAACAACTTGGTAGTCGGCACACAAGCCCGTATTTTGTATTCCGATGCCGAAGGACGATTGAAAATCGCATTGCGGTTCAATGAAATGGTACGGCAAGGCGAAATAGGCCCCATTATGCTGGGACGCGATCATCACGACGTCAGCGGTACCGATTCGCCTTTTCGCGAAACTGCAAATATCAAAGATGGAAGTAATGTAATGGCGGACATGGCGGTACAATGTTTTGCAGGAAATGCCGCACGAGGCATGAGTTTAGTTGCATTACACAACGGCGGCGGCGTAGGTATAGGAAAAGCCATCAACGGCGGATTCGGCATGGTATTGGACGGCAGCCGGCGAGTGGATGAAATCCTGCAAACGGCAATGCTGTGGGACGTTATGGGAGGAGTCGCTCGTCGTTCGTGGGCAAAAAACGAACATGCTACGGAAGCTTGCAAAGAATTTAATGAGAAATACAAAAACGATTATGTTATTACTATCCCCTATTAAAATTTTATGTATGTATAGGCTTATTTTATAAAATTAAAAACAATTAACCGAAATTTAAAGAGTTGCTTTATGGAATTTCAAAATATCCGGCATCTATTTTGAAAAACACTAAAAAATAAAAGCAATGAAAAATTCGTTTAATTTCTTAACTAATCTTTTGACAAGCGTTTTAATCGGAATAATTATTCTATTTGCGCTTTCAATGAACTCATCGGGAGTAAAAGCTCAAGTTCCGGACGAAGTATCCGATTCCGAAATTGTTTTACCGAAAGCTCAATTACCCGTACTGAAAATCAACGGAGAAAAAAACAGTTCGGAAGTGTATTTGCAATCGCTGGATATTCAAGTTGAAATAAGCGGGAATATCGCATCAACGCGGTTTACTATGTCTTTTAAAAACCGAACCAATCGAGCGCTTGAAGGCGAATTGCTTTTCCCTTTGCCCGATGGCGTGACGGTCAGCGCTTATGCTTTAGATATCAACGGAAAAATGCGGGATGCCGTTCCGGTTGAAAAAGCGAAAGCAACCCAGGTTTTTGAAGAAATCGAACAACGTCGTATAGACCCCGGATTGCTCGAAAGAGTTGAAGGAAACAATTTCCGCACGCGAATTTATCCGATTCCATCGAATGGAACCCGTACCATTTCAATTGAATATGAAGAAGAGTTACCCGTCGAAAAAAATGCGTATTACTACCGTTTGCCGATGGATTACAAAGAAGCTATCGAAAATTTTTCGGTGAAGGCGACTGTATGGAAATCAGATGTAAAACCTAAAATACAGGAAAACCTGTCGGAAGAATTGCAGTTTGACAAACAAGGTGAAAATCTGGTTGCAAGCTTTGCTCGGAAAAATTATCAAGCCGAACGTTCCCTTGTGTTTTCCATGCCGGCTCCGGTTGAGGTACCGCAAATATTGATGCAATCGGCATCAGGAAGTTATTATTTCATAGCGTCTTGCCTTCCTAAAGCGGAAACTCGCAAAAAACAGTGGGGCAATCGGATAGGAATTATTTGGGACGCTTCGTTAAGCGGTCAACATCGCAATATTACCAAAGAATTGGAAGTTCTGGATAAAATTATCAGCGATAAAAAAGATTTGGAAATTTCACTCTATTTACTAAATAATCAATTAAATAAAAAAGAAACGTTTTCAATCCGAAATGGAGATTGGTCGGCTTTACGACAAATGCTTGAGTCGGTCGTTTACGACGGAGGCACTGATTTCAGCACAATCCGACTAAAAAATATTTCTTCCGACGAATTTTTATTTTTCTCCGATGGACTGTCCACATTAAGCGATGCCGACTTTGTCGCTTCATGCCCCGATTTTTCAGAGCATCCCGTACATTGTATTGTTTCTTCTCCCAAAGCCGATTACAGTGCGATGAAATGGATTGCGGCACAAACAAACGGAAAATTTATCAATTTAAATAGTCTTTCTCAATCCGCTTTGGAAAAAGAGTTAACTTACGAAACGCTTCATTTTTTGGGAATTGAATCCAACGGAAATGTCAAGGAAGTTTATCCTTCCGTATCAACGCCGGTGAACGGCAGTTTCTCTATTGCGGGAATTGCGGAAACCGAACAAACAACGCTTACTTTGCTTTTCGGTTACGGCAATCGCCCAGAACAACGGATTCAAGTGAAGTTAGATGCAAAAAACGCTACGAAGCAAGGAAATGTATATCGTATTTGGGCGCAGAAAAAAATCAATGAATTAGATATGCGCTATGAACAAAACAAGCAAGAATTAACCGAACTTGGACAGCAATTCGGAATTGTTACCCGCAATACTTCTTTGATTGTGTTGGAAACGCTTCAAGATTATATTACCTATAATATTGTTCCTCCGGCTGAATTACAAGCCGATTATTTTCGGTGGAAAAAAGGACAAGAAGATGAATTGCGTCGCATGCAACAAAATTTTTTGAATGCAGCTATTGCTTCAGCTAAAGATTTACAGCAATGGTGGAATACCTATTTTACGCCGGTAAAAAATAAATATCCGCAGCCGGATAAAGAGGATATTGATCTCGCCGACAGGGCTGAAGAAAATTCTGTTGAAGAAATAATGGTAACTCAACAGGAATTGATTGAAAGGAAAGCTGATATTTCAGTTGCAGCATATAACAGGGTAACTGACGTTGATTTACGTGAACGTCGTGTAGAAGAAGCTAATAAAGAAATTTCAGGTAACGCAACAAAGATTTCACAACCCAAAATTCAAATAACTCCGATTAAGCAAGACAAAGAATATCTTAACCAACTGACGGGAAAAGCGGAAGCCGATTATACCCTCTATTTAAAACTCCGCCCGGATTATATCGGGACACCGGACTTCTATTTCGATATGGCCGATTGGTTTTTCCGTTTGAACGATCGAGAAAAGGCGCTTAGGATATTGACTTGTATTGCCGATATGGATTTGGAAAACGCTTCGCTTTATCGCTTACTCAGTTACCGTTTGAAAGAATACAAAATGTATGCGCTCGAAGCATATATATGTGAAAAAGTTATCCAATGGCGTCCTTTTGAGCCGCAAAGTTATCGTGATTACGCATTAGCCTTAGCCGACAATCGAAATTATCAGGCAGCGCTCGATAGCTTATATTCGGTATTAACCCAATCGTACGCATCGAATATCAACATGCAAAGCGCAGGCATAGAAGAAGTGGCGGTAACGGAAATCAACCGATTGATTGATCAAAATAAAACGTTAAATACTTCGGCAATAGACAAAAAAATAATAAAAGCGATGCCGGTAGATATTCGCGTAGTTATTAACTGGAATATGAATAATACCGATATTGATTTACACGTAAAAGATCCGCGCGGTGAAACTTGTTTTTATGGCCATTCAAGAACGGAAATCGGAGGCCGAATCAGCAGAGATATTACGCAAGGATATGGGCCCGAGCAATTTATGTTGAAAAAAGCAATTTCGGGTAAATATGAGGTGTTTGTGAACTATTTTGGCGATTCTCAAGTAAAAGCGGAAGGTCCTTCTACCATTATGATTGAAATATATACTTCCTATTCAGACAAAAAGGAACAATGTCAAGTAGTTTGCGTACAACTGTCAAAAGAGAAAAAATCCAATGGCGAAGGACTTTTGAAAATAGCGGAATTTAAGTTTTAATTTTTATTTGGATATAAGTATAAAACTAATTATCTTCGCATCAAATATCATAGACTTATTTATAAACCTGAATTTTTAAAACGTAATTTTATGAAACGAATAGTATTTACAATTGTTTTAGCTTTGCTGTGTAATATCTTGGCAAGCGCTCAGTTCGGAAAAATTAAAATGGATAAGGCAATAGACGCCGCTTCCAAAGGAGTCAAATCTTTGACTATATCCGATGCGGAGGTTATAGAATACACCAACGAATACATGAGTTGGATGGATGCGCATAATCAGGTATGTAAAACGACCGATACGGATGCGGGAATGAAAGCGGTTGCCGACCGCTTAGCCAAAATTGTTTCGGTTATTCCGGCTGATTTAGCTAAATCATTGCATTTGAATATATTGCCATATTATGTAGTTGATGTTAACGCCTTTGCCTGTGCTAACGGAGATGTTCGCGTTTTTGCCGGTTTAATAGATTTAATGACCGATGACGAGATATTAGCGGTTATCGGACATGAAATAGGTCATGTGGCAAATACAGACTCAAAAGACGCTTTTGTTACCGCATTAAGGGTTTCCGCGTTAAAAGACGCCGCCGGAGCCGTGGGAGGAAATACGGCAAATCAACTGAGCGATTCTCAATTAGGCGGTTTGGCTGAAACGCTCGCTAATTCGCAATACTCGCAAAAGCAAGAAAGCGCTGCCGATGCTTACGGGTATGAATTTTTGAAAAAATGCGGAAAGGATCCGGACAATATGGCGGCGGCATTAGGCGAATTGTTAAAATTGCAAGAAGAAGCCGGTACGCCCGAAAACAGTAAATATCAAAAATTATTTTCAAGTCATCCCGATCTGAAAAAACGGATTGAAACATTGAATAAAAAGAAAT
>WRFZ01000156.1 GCA_009778655.1 Candidatus Azobacteroides sp. | reverse complement strand
TAATTGGAATTTCTCCGTTAAAGAAGTCAAAAGCAAACAACACTTGGTTGATGTTTCTTCCAACGTGAAAAACTCGCAGCTTGCAACTCCGCTGTTTGAATTTTCCGGCGCCTGTTCGGGTTGCGGCGAAACGCCTTACATAAAATTAATCAGTCAATTATTCGGAGATCGTCAAGTAGTTGCGAATGCAACCGGTTGTACTTCTATCTATTCCGGTTCGGCGCCTTCTACTCCTTATACCAAAAACGAACAAGGTCGCGGTCCGGCTTGGGCAAATTCATTGTTCGAAGACAATGCCGAATACGGTCTGGGAATGCAGATTGCAACGGAAAAAATGCGAGAAAGAGTTGTCGAAAAAACAAAGGCGTTGATGGCAATCGAATGGACGCAACAAAGAGTTAAAGATGCAGCTCAAACGTGGCTCGATCATAAGAATGACGGCGGTGCAACAGGTAGAAAAGCCGCTGACGAATACATTGCCGCTCTTGAATGGGGTATTCAGTCCATTGATGATACAATAGAATGGCTAAAAAATGCAGGAGAAGAATATGCCGAAACGCTTGCGGAAGTAAAAACTAAAAAGGCGGAAGGTGCAACTTCTTGCGACTGTCCCGCTTGTACTTTGTGCAAGGAACTTTTGGAATTGAAACAGTACTTTGTAAAACGTTCGCAATGGATTATCGGCGGCGACGGTTGGGCTTACGACATCGGTTTCGGCGGATTAGACCACGTTATTGCTTCCAGTCGAGACGTAAATATCTTGGTAGTAGATACTGAAGTATATTCCAACACCGGCGGTCAATCGTCCAAATCCACTCCGGCTGGAGCGGTAGCTAAATTTGCGGCAGCCGGTAAACGTATTCGCAAGAAAGATTTGGGAATGATTGCAACGACTTACGGTTATGTGTATGTGGCGCAAATTGCGATGGGCGCTAATCAGGCGCAAACCTTGAAAGCAATTCGGGAAGCTGAGGCATACGACGGCCCGTCGGTGATTATTGCTTACTCGCCTTGTATTTCTCATGGTTTAAAAGCCGGTATGGGTCAGGCGCAAGCCGAACAAAAAACGGCTGTCGAATGCGGATATTGGAGCCTTTGGCGTTACGATCCCCGTTTGGAAGCCGAAGGGAAAAATCCGTTCCAATTGGATTCAAAAGAACCGGATTGGACGAAATTCCAAAGTTTTCTGAAAAATGAAGTGCGTTTTGCGACTTTAATGAAGCAATATCCGGAAGAAGCGGAAGAGTTGTTCAAAATAACGCAAAAAAATGCCCTTTGGCGTTATAACGGTTACAAGCGATTAGCATCGCAATCTTATTGAAAAAAAAAGCGGAGTTTTTAACTCCGCTTTTTTTGTTTTTACGTAACGACATACTACCGATGATATGACACTGCATTTGCGGCGAGCGCTGCATTATGCAAACAAAGCCCGATGATACTTTCGGAAAAAGTCCAATTTTTCTCGTAAAATTTTATTTTATTTTTTTTAAATTTTATTTGGATTTATTTTTTCTTTTTTATACTTTTGTTCCGTGATATATTTTGTAATTTTCAAGTTTGACGATAGTTTATTCATTTTTTGATATTATTATTGAAATATTAGTCTTTTTTATCTCTTTGTTTCTTTTTCGGTAATTTTAAGAAATGCGATACATTCGTTTTTGTTGCTTACAAATTATATTAACAAAAGATTGTTTTATTAACAAAAAAAACTATTATGATTAAGAAGATTACTCGTTTGCTATTCGTATGTCTCCTTTCCATTATCGGGCATAACGTTTTAGCGGTGCCGGCTGTTCCGTGGCCGGTAGAAAAAATCCAACCGGATGGAAGTAAAATAACCGTCTATTTACGGGGGGATGAGAAAGTGCATTGGATGGAATCCTTAGACGGATACACATTGATGTATGATGCACAGAAATACATTGTGTATGCCGAAGATGATGTTAACAAAAACATGATTCCTTCCAAAAGCAGATACAGTGGAACTTCCGCAGCTCCAAACGGAGTAGCGAAAGGTATTCGTTACAGCCAATCACAAGTAAAAGCATTGGAACAAATTTGGAAAGTAACCGATAATACCGCTCCACAACGTGCGATAACCGGTTCCCGAAAAGCGCTTTGTGTGATGATGGATTTCCAAGATAGGGATTTTATAAAATCAAAATCCGAATTTGAGACCCTGTTCAATCAAATCGGACTTTATCCGGCTGATAATTCGAGTAAGGGAAGTGTAAGAGACTTTTTCAGAGAAAATTCGTACGGACAATTGGACTTAACGGTTACGTTGGTGGGACCTTACAAGACGGATTACGATATGATTTATTATGCGAATCAGCCCAATGATGCCGGCTACCGTTGGTTTGCGGAAGAAGCCGCTCGCAAAGCCGATGCCGATGTTGATTATAATGATTTCGCCGAAAACGGCGTTTTGGAAACTTTTCATATTCTGTTTGCCGGATACGGTGACGAATCAGTCAATGATGGAAATCAAATTTGGTCGCATGAATGGCAATTAGCTTCGCCCATTACGCTGGATGGTGTGCGAATTTCCGTATATTCTTGTTCTCCGGAATTAAGAGGAGCCAGCGGAACCAATACGACTTATATAGGAGTTATTTGTCACGAATTGAATCATGTATTAGGCGCTCCCGACTATTACGATACCGGAAGTACCGGTTATGTAGGAACGGGTAACTGGGACTTGATGGCTAATGGGAGTTGGAACGACAACGGTCGCCAACCGGCTCACGTGAATATGTTTCAGAAAATTCTTTACGGATGGGTTACGCCCGTTGAACTGACTTCCTATACAGAAGTAACCGCTATGCCGCCTTCGGCGGAAGAACCGGTCGCTTATTCCATTAAAGCCAACGTCAACGGTGAAATGTATGTATTGGAAAACCGGCAACGAATAGGATTTGACGGTTCGGTACCCGGACACGGCTTGCTGATATGGCACGTTCATCAGAATGCTTTGACCGGAAATGGAAGTAATTCCAGCCATCCGCAACAACTGTATCCGGTATGCGCATCTTCTTCGTATGCGATACCCACCGGAACTGTAGCTTCTTATGGTAATATCAATTCCGGAGGAACGCCTTTCCCCGGAACTGCCGGTAAGACTGCTTTTTCAGCGAAAACAACGCCGACCATGTTTTCTTGGGCCGGTTTGCAACCGATTGCTAAACCTCTCACCGGAATTGCCGAAGCATCGGATAATACCGTTTCATTTAAATTCTTGGATGGGCCTACCGATCCCGTTATTAACCTGCAAGCGGGAGTTACGGGTGGAAACGTTACGCTTACATGGACAGCTCCGGATCGCCCGGATGTATTAGGTTATAAAATATATCGCGACGGAACTTTGCAATATACCATCAATAACAAAGCGACAACTACCTACACGCAAATCGGCGTTGCGAACGGTACGTATGAATACGGGGTATCCGCTTTCTACGAATCAACCGAATCTGTTCCGGTAACGGCAACCGTTATCGTAACCACAGGTTCCGATACCTACCGGTTGCCGCCCACCGATTTACAAGGAAGGACAACTCTCGACAAAGCTTATCTGAATTGGACCCGTCCGTTCAATGGAGGGTGGATGACAATTGCAGGATCAGCAGCAACTGTCTATAGTTTCAATGAGGAATTTACATTTTTTGCAGGAACATTGTGGGGACCGGATCAACTGAAAGGATTGGATGGTTATGATGCTACCCAAATACAGTTTTATTTGTATGAAACTACCGGGGGCGTAACCCACGCGGTACAGATATGGGAAGTTGATGACACGGGAGTACCTGTGTTAGTGCGAACCCAAAATTATACGGGAGCCGCAACGGCAGGCCTTAAAACAGTAACATTAAGCTCTCCATTGACAATTGATGCATCTAAAGAATACCTAATCGGTGTGGAAATCCATACTTTGGGAGGAGCTTGCTTCGTTGTGGATGCCAATTCGATTGTTCCGGGACGAAATTGGATTTCAGAAGAAGGCGAATGGTACACTATGGAAGACGCCGGGTTTACGAATAATTTTATCACTTCAGTCTATCTGAGTTCCGGTAATCCTTCTGCCCCGAATCCGAATGTTGTATTGGATAGTCGGACGCAGAAAGCTGCAACGGCTGACAACTTGAATATTTTTGCACAAAAAGCCCATACGTTGCCTGTTAAATCAGCGCTTTTAAACGCCGTCAAGTCAGATGTTATCGGCGCCGGTCCGGCGTATGTTGCTCCCGCGTTGACCAAATACAATATCTATCGCGATGGCGTGAAAGTAGGAGAATCAACAACCACTTCATTCGAAGACAGCGGATTAACTGCCGGAACAACGTATTCTTATTGCGTATCGTCTGTTTACAGCAACGACAGCGAATCGGAAGGCATTTGTATCGAATTGGTTACACTTTCGCCTGTCAACGCATTCAATCCTGCCGAAAACGTGACGGCTAAAGCGGCCGGTGATGAAGTAACCCTCACTTGGGATGCTCCATATTCCGGAGGTACGGCTACTTACGTAACAAGTACAGCAGCTCCGAGTTCCACTAATGTGAACACCGCCAATTTTACCGAAGCTATCCGTTTCGATTCCGACGATATGAAACGCATGGAAGGATTCAATATCACTACGGTGCGTTTCCATCCCGGAAACAGTACGGCAGCCCGTACTTATACCATTCAAATTTGGTCGGGAGGAAACGGTACCACACCGGGAACGCTTGTTTATGAACAACCGGCTACATTTACCAATAATGCATGGACTGATGTAACGTTGAATTCGCCTGTTCCCGTTAATATTTATGAAGATTTGTGGATCGGCGTTAAAGTTACGCGCACAGCCGGAAGCGGAAACTATCCATCGCCGCGATATACAAGCGGCGTGGTGAACGGGAAAAGTAATTTGTATAACAACGGTACAACTTGGAGCACAACCAATAATGTCGTTTGGCCTATTTCCGCAACCATTGCACCCGGTACCGGAGTATCTTCACTAACCGGTTACAGGATTTCTCGCAATGGGACTGATTTGGAAGAAGCATCAACTTCGACCTTCTCATACTTAGATGAAGGCTTGCAACCGGGCGATTACAATTATTGCGTCACGGCGATTTACGGAACGGACGAATCGGAAGCGGCTTGCGCTTCGGTAACGGCTGAAGAACCCCTTAATCCTTATAAACCGGCAGAAAATTTAGAAGCCGTTTTAGTTGAGAACAAGGTAACGTTGGATTGGGAAACTCCATTTAAAGGAGGACTCTTCGGATACAGCGCGCAGACCCCCTATACAGCTTATAATACAACCGGAATCATGGCGGCTCGATTTACGAGAGAAGATTTGAAAAAACTGCTGGGTACAAGGCTGACAAGAGTTTATTTTGCCGTTAATTCGACCGTAACTACCGCGAATACCACTTATACTTTACGTATCTATGCCGGAGCGAATGGCGATGAGCCCGAAAGAGTCATTTATGAACAAACGATTCCCTCTTTCTCCGCCGGCGCTTGGAATGCGGTTACTCTTTCAACGCCCATTGATGTGAATGTGTATGAAGATCTTTGGATCGGTATTGTAGTAGCGGCTCGAGGAACAGCCACCGGCATTTATCGAATGGCGGTTGACGCAGGTCCTGCCGTTGACGGAAAAGGGAATGCATTTTATTACAATAATAACTGGACCACGCTTTCCGGTGCAGGCGGAGGCGATTATAACTGGGCAATTCTGGGCTATGCGGAACCGGGAAGTTCTTTAAATGCTCCCGCTATTTTATCGCACGAAAATAGTTCGACTTTGCCGGAAGATATTGTATCGGAAGGTGATTTCAGTTCCGTTTTATTTAATAAAGATAAAGCTCCCGTACTTGAAATTCCTGAATTGAAAGCTCCTCAAGCGTATGCTACTCCGGAATCATTTCTTCTTTCCCGTAACGGCGAAAATATTGCCACCGTTGCCGGCGATGTGTTTACATACGATGATTTCCTTTCGGTTACAGGCGATTATACCTATTGTGTAACTGCATTATATGACGGTGGTCATGAATCGGATATCGTATGTGATGATGTTTCATTTGTTAATGAGTGTGATGCCAAACCCGAAAATGTAATTGCCGCCCGTACGGATAACGAAATTACGATAAATTGGGATTTTACCCCTATTGTTCTTCGTGAAGATACTGTGTTCAGCGAAGATTTTGCAAACGGTATTCCTGCAACATGGGGCAATATTGATGCCGACAATGACGGAAAAACATGGACTGCCAGTACCGGAGCCGGCGTTACCGGAGCCGGATTTGTTACGTCGGCTTCTTATGATGCAAGCGGCGCTATAACACCCGATAACTGGTTAATTACTCCGGCAATATCCATATCAAAAGGGAACCGGTTGAACTACTATGTAAAACCCTCCAATGCGTCATTTCCGGAAGAGACTTACGGAGTATTTATTTCGACAACGGGATCTGATATCGCATCCTTTGACGCTACGCCTTTGCGTAAAGAAACGCTTCAAGGGTGGAACGCTTGGCAAAAGAGAATAATTGATTTGAGCGCTTATGAAGGAGAAACCGTTTATATCGCTTTCCGCCACTACGATTGTTCGGATCAAGTCAGTATTCAATTAGATGATATAAGTATTACGAAAGATGCGGATCCTGTTTTCAATATTTATGAAAACGACGCATTGATTGATCAAGTAACCGGCAACCGGTACGAACGAACGTTAACCGAAAGCGGAACCTATACGTATTGCGTAAGTTTCGTAGGCGATTATTGCGAATCGGAATTGGCATGCGCCGATGCTGTTGACTTCTATCAATTGAATCCCACCATTGCGGTTGCTGATAAGGTATATGATACGACTAAAGATGCAACCGTTGAATCGGTTACTTTCGAAGGTTTGGACGGGATGGATGTATTGGAAAACGGCGTTGATTATACAACAAGCGCTGAATTCAGCGATCCGAATGTCGGAACCGATATTCCTGTTGACGTTACGATTACGCTCTCGGAAACTGCGGCCGCCAAATATTGGTTGCCTGCCAATCCTTTTTCAACTACCGCCGATATTACTCCGGCCGAATTAACGCTTTCCGGGGTGACGGCTGTTGACAGAGCCTATAACGGAACGACGAATATTGCGGTTACCGGTACGCCGACATTAAGCGGTATCATCGGTACGGATGATGTTACACTTGCAGGAACGCCGAGTTATACTCTTGCCTCTCCCGATGCAGGTGAAGACGTCGTCATCATAGTAAGCGGAGTTTATCTCGATGGTGCTCAAGCGGGTAATTACGTCTTAGCTCCTTTGACAGTCAATATTTCTCCTGCCGAATTAACGCTTTCGGGATTGACTGCTCATAGTAAAATTTATGACAGAACAACGACTGCGACAGTCACAGGTACGCCGACATTAAGCGGTATCATCGGTACGGATGATGTTAAACTTACGGGCACGCCGAGTTATGATTTTGTCACTTCCAATGTCGGTTCCGGCATCAGTATATACATAAGCGGAACAGACCTTGATGGCGCCCAAGCGGGTAATTATTACTTGTTATTGTCCGATAATCTATCGGCAAATATTTTCCCTGTCGAATTAACGATTTCGGGGTTGGCTGCTCAAAATAAAGTTTATGACGGGACAACGGCTGCTGCAATTACAGGTACACCGACATTAAGCGGGATCATCGGTACGGATAATGTATCGTTGGGCGGTGTTGCTACGGCTGCATTTGCGAGCGCCAATGTCGGGAAAAATATCAACGTAAGTCTTACCGGTTTATATACGACCGGTTCTCAAGGAGCGAATTATACAGTGATATTCCCGGCTTTGTCGGCTGATATTACTCCTGCGACAATCATCATTACTCCGACAGAAAATCAATGGAAGTACGTAGGAGCGGAAGATCCGAGTTTATCGTATGATTCCGAAGGATGGAAATTGAATCATGGCGATGAATTATTGACCGGTACATTGACCCGTACAGCAGGCGAAGCAGTCGGTAGCTATCCTATTCTGCAAGGAACCTTAGCCGTTACGAGTACAAATTATATCATTGATTTTACGGGTGACGTATTGTTTGAAATTCGAGACTTTACGGGTATTGAATCGGTTAATGTTTCCGGATTAAAAGTATATCCGAATCCGGTAAGATCGGGTCATGAATTTACCGTAGAAAGCAAAACGCCGAATGCAATGATTCAATTATTCTCAATCAGCGGTACGCTTTTGAAAGAACAGAAAGCCACGAATTCTGTAACGAAGATGAATTTAACGCTCCCGGCAGGAATCTATATCTTGAGTGTTAACGGAGAAAAAGTGAGGATTGAAATTCGTTAAACAGAATAGTATAGCCTAATAATTATTAAGGAGTTGCAAAATCTTGCAACTCCTTAATTTTTTAAAAATAGAATTAGAATTTAAACAGTATATTGTCAATTATTTATGGCAGCTATGCCGATTGCGATGGTAGAGACACAATTTTGAAGCAATTCACAATAAGGATTTTTCCGTTGTGAAAACATTAAAGGCGGGGACAAAATCCTCGCTTTTGTCGTCTGTCGAAAATGGCAAACGGTTTGTTTATTTTCGAAATTAATCGTACCTTTGCGTTCGAAAAATTTAGGTCCCGTAGTTTAGTGAATAGAACGACAGATTCCGGTTCTGTAGGTCACAGGTTTGAGTCCTGTCGGGATCACAAAAGTGTTTAATTAGAAAGGATTTATATTTACAATTGAAATATAAATCCTTTTGTTTCATATTCACTCTTTCTTCAGCCGCTCTTCCAATTTAATCAATTCGTCGCGGTATTGGGCGGCTTCCAAAAATTCCAATTTCTTTGCAGCTTCCAACATGGCTTTTCTCGTTTTGGCGATGAGTTTTTCCAAGTCTTTTTTAGTCATGTATTGAATGACCGGATCGGCGGCTATGTTATTGCTTTCTTTTTCGACGTAGGCTGTCGGTTCAACTTTGAAATCCGTTTTTACTAAAGAGAATTGCGTATTTTTGACGATTTGTTGCGGAGTAATTCCGTGATCGGCATTGTAAAGCAACTGTTTTTCCCTTCTTCGATTGGTTTCGTCAATGGTTTTTTGCATACTTTCGGTTATTCGGTCTGCATAAAAAATCACTTTCCCGTTGATATTCCGGGCAGCACGACCGGCTGTCTGAGTCAGTGAACGATGCGATCGTAAAAAGCCTTCTTTATCGGCGTCCAAGATAGCAACCAAAGAGACTTCCGGTAAATCCAATCCTTCGCGCAAAAGGTTTACGCCGATTAAGACGTCAAAATATCCCTGACGCAGTTTTTCCATGATTTCGATACGTTCCAAAGTATCAACATCCGAATGGATGTAAGCGGTTTTAATATCCAATCGAATGAAATAAGCATTCAGTTCTTCGGCCATCCGTTTGGTTAATGTGGTGACTAACGTTCGTTCTCCTCGTTCGGTTCGCTGTTGAATTTCTTCCATTAAGTCGTCAATTTGATTCAAGCTCGGACGGACTTCAATCGGCGGGTCCAACAAACCGGTCGGACGGACAACTTGTTCCGTGACTATGCCTTCACACATTTGAAGTTCAAAATCGGCAGGCGTTGCACTGATGAATATTTTTTGCGGCGTGAGCGATTCAAATTCATCGTAAGTCTGCGGACGATTATCTATTGCAGCCGGCAGTCGGAATCCGTATTCGACCAAATTGAGTTTGCGGGAACGGTCGCCACCGTACATCCCTCGGATTTGCGGAACAGTCACATGGCTTTCATCAATAACGGTTAAAAAATCTTTCGGAAAATAATCAATCAAACAATAGGGACGACTTCCGGGCGGACGCCCGTCGAAATACCGGGAGTAGTTTTCAATTCCGGAACAATAACCCAATTCCCGGATCATTTCCAAGTCGTAAGTTACCCGTTCGTATAACCGTTTGGCTTCTTGAATTTGACCGTTATTGTTAAAAAATTGTACCCGTTCGCCTAAATCCAATTCGATTTCACCGATTGCTTGATTGATTCGTTCGCGAGTAGTTACAAATATATTAGCGGGATAAATTTGGTATTGGTCAAATTCTTCAATGACATTGCCGGTTAAAGGATCAAAAGTATAAATCTCCTCGATTTCATCTCCCCAAAACATGATTCGAAGAGCGATATCCATATAAGCCGGAAATACATCAACCGTATCACCTTGAACTCGAAATGTCCCTCTTGTAAATTCAACCTGATTACGTGAATAAAGACTATCAACCAATTTACGCAGAAAAAGATTGCGGGAAAACGATTCTCCTCTTTTAATCAAAACAACACTTTCCCTGAAATCGTCCGGATTACCGATGCCGTATATACAAGATACAGAAGATACGATAATTACATCTTTTCTTCCCGACAGTAAAGCCGAAGTGGCAGCAAGGCGAAGTTTTTCAATCTCCGCATTGATGTTCAGATCTTTTTCGATATACGTATTGGTCGCCGGAATATAGGCTTCCGGTTGATAATAATCGTAATAGGAAACATAATACTCAACGGCGTTATGCGGGAAAAAACTTTTAAATTCACTGTACAATTGAGCAGCCAAGGTTTTGTTATGGCTCATAACCAAAACCGGCTTATTCAATTCTTTGATAACATTTGCAATCGTGAATGTTTTTCCCGAACCGGTTACTCCCAACAGCGTTTGATAAGGCATACCTTGCCTTATACCTTCCACCAATTCCCGGATGGCTTCCGGTTGATCGCCGGTCGGTTGATAATCGGATATCAGTTCGAAATTCATGTCCTACGTTCGATTGAATCCGCTAAATAAGTAATACTTACTTAAATTATTCCTGTTGTTGTATTATACTCCGCTGAAAGAGGAAAATCCACCGTCAACCGGAATGACGGTTCCCGTAATGAAACTTGCCGAATCGGAACACAGGAAATGAACAAGGCCGTTCAATTCCGAGATATTACCGAATCGTCCCATCGGCGTTTTTGCCAGCACTTTTTTACTTCTTTCCGTCAAAGAGCCATCGGGATTAATCAGAATAGCCCGATTTTGATCGCCGATAAAAAATCCCGGCGCTATGGCGTTTACACGAATTTGATCGCCGAATTTCATTGCCATTTCAGTAGCCAGCCATTTGGTGAAAATATTGATTCCGGTTTTGGCAACCGAATAGCCGGGCACACGGGTAATGGCCGAATAAGTTGCCATTGACGAAATGTTGACAATGCATCCTTTCTTTTGTTGAGCAATAACTTTTCCGAATACCAAACAGGGAAGAATCGTACCGTCTTGGTTCAATTTGATTACTTTTTCCCAATCTTCCATTTTCATATCAAAAATGGTTTGTTCGGGGGACAGGGTAGCGCCCGGTACATTTCCACCGGCACAATTGACAAGAGCGTCAATTTGACCCCATTTTTCGACAATTTTCTTCGCTACATCCTCTAAGCTGTTTGTATCTAAAACATTACAGCAGAATCCTACTGCCATTCCTCCACCGGATTTGATTTCATGAACTTGACTGTCAAGATTCTCTTGACGTATGTCTAATACTACGATTTTAGCTCCGCCTTGGGACAGACTTTTGGATATATTTCCGCCTAATACCCCTCCGGCTCCGGTGACAACAATAACTTTTTCTTTAATACTGAATAAATTTTCCATAAATATTTCAAACAAACTTGTTTAATGATTGTATAAATAAACTTTTCTATTTAAATGAAAGATTATACTCCGAACGAAATTCCCATGCGTTTTCCTTGCGCAATTAAATCGTGATCGGGAGTAACTAATCTCAATTTTCCGGCTACTTTTTCCAGCGGAACCGAAATGATTTGGTCATTAATCATGGAGACCATTCGTCCGAATTGACCTTTTGCAATCAATTCGGCCGCATGACCGCCTAAGCGGGTGGCCAAGTTACGATCAAATGCCGATGGACTTCCTCCGCGTTGTACATAGCCCAAAATTGTTTCTCGTGTTTCTAAACCGGTACCTTCTTCGATCAGTTTGGATAGCCGAGAAGCCGGACGGACGTTTTTGCCTCCGCTTCCTTCTAATTCTAAACCTTCACCTACCGCCACAATTGAATACGGTTTGTCTTTTTTTGACCGATTAAGGATCGCTTTGTTTACTTTAGCGATATCGCATCCCAATTCCGGAAGGAGAATCACGTCGGCTCCGCCGGCCATTCCCGCGTAGAGGGTAATCCAACCGGCTTTGTGACCCATCAGTTCGATAACCATTACTCGTTTGTGAGAAGATGCCGTAGAATGCAGACGGTCAATTGCTTCTGTTGCAATATCAACCGCCGAATAAAATCCGAAGGTAACATCGGTTCCATAGACGTCGTTATCAATGGTTTTCGGTATGCCGATTACATTCAATCCCAGCTGTGATACTTTATTAGCAGTTTTTTGCGTGCCGTTTCCTCCGATACAAACCAAACAATCCAAATCTAATTTTTTGTAATTCTCTATGATGAGTTGCGGTTTTGTATCATCGGTCTTGTCCAGCAACTTTTTGAAAGGCTTTTCTCGCGATGTGCCCAAAATGGTTCCTCCCAGACTTAATAATCCCGATAATGCTTTATCGTCTAAAGAAATAAATTCTTTATTAAGCAGTCCTTCGAAGCCATCGCATATTCCAATGACGTCCATACCGTAATAATTCATGGCTGTTTTTCCGACTCCTCGGATGGTGGCGTTAATTCCCGGACAATCGCCGCCGGAGGATAAAATACCTATTTTCATTTTTCAAAATTCTCGTCAATTACTTCGATTTTTTTCACAATTAAATTTAATTCTTCTTTCAAGCTATTGATTTTACGATTCATCTCTTTCATTAAACCGCCTCCGCCTTTGGAGGAAACGGATAAGAACCCGATATTATTTTCGTAAGTTTGGATGTCGCTTTTAAGTCGTTCGTAAGTGCGCATTAATTTATCCCGTTCATTCAACAATTTGTTTTTTGATTTTTCGTCTCCATGGGATATATCGCTCAAATTTGACTTAAAGGTTTGCAAACGACGCTCGGATTCATCTAATTTTAATCGGTCAAAGTGTTTATCAACTGCTTTTCGATATTCTTTGTGAATTTTATCTTTTTCACGAAAAGGGACAAAACCGGTTCTGTTCCATTCGGTTATCAAATCACGTATAATTGCTACCGCTTCCGCTGTCGGAAGATTGGTATCAATGGAATTAATTTTTTCGATAATTTCTTTTTTCTTTTTCAAGTTATCCACTTCTTCCGTTTTTTGCGAAGAGAAATGCTTATTTTTTTGTTCGAAGAAATAATCGCAGGCGCTGATAAAACGTTTCCAGATAACATCCGAATGTTTACGGGAAACCGGGCCGATGGATCTCCATTCTTTTTGTAAAGCAATCATTTGATCGGTGGTTTCTTTCCAATTCTCATCATTTTTCAATGCTTCCGCTTTTTCGCAAAGCGCTTTTTTCTTTTCAAGGTTAACATCCATTGTTTCCTTGATGTTCTTATAAAAATCGCTTTTATTTCGGAAAAAAACGTCGCATGCCGTTCTGAAACGTTCAAATATTTTCACATTATTTTTCTTGGGAGCAAAGCCGATGGTTTTCCATTTTTCTTGAAAATCAAGAACTTGCTTATGCTGTTCGTCCCAATCTTTGAATGTGGTCAATTTGGAATAATCAATTGCTTCGACCTCTGCGCAAAGCGCTGTTTTTTCCTCTAAGTTGCGTTGTTCAAGTAAACGTAAAGATTCGAAATGCTCTTGATGTTTTTTATTGATGACCGAAGATGCTTTTTTGAAACGTGACCAGATTTCTTCCCGCAATTCTTTAGCCACCGGACCGATTTCTCTCCATTCCTGATGCAATTTCTGTAATTGATAAAAAGCGGAAACGACGTCTTTTTCATTGTCTAATTTCTCAACGGCTTCACAAAGCGCTTGTTTCAATTCCAAATTTTTCTTGAAATCGTAATCTCGCATTTCGTTATTAATTTTCAGCAAATCATAGAATTTTTCGCTGTAATGCTGATATTCTTTCCAAAGGTCATTGACCGCAGATTCCGGGATTTGTTTAGCTTCTTTCCATTGCTGTTGCAATTTTCGAAATTCGTTATATACTCTGTAAAAATCATCTTTACTTTCGATGAGTTCTTTCAATTTCTCGATAATCTGCTTTTTCGTCGCTAAATTACGTTCTTTTATTTTTTCGGTTTGCGCGGTTAAGGAGACTTTTTTATCCCGAAAGACAGCCAATAATTCTTTCACTTTGTCTTCGGCTTCATCGGGTTCCGGTTTGAAATCTTCTTTCGTTCCGCCTTGGGCTATAAATGCTTTTTCGGCTTCTTCCGTTTCAATTTTCTTGATTTTATAAAATGCTTGTTTACAAACTTCTATTTCATTTTTTATTTTTTCGTTGATATCTAAATGAACAATTTCGTCTAATCGTTCAATAATTCGGCTTTTATCCCATTGGTCAATTTCTTTTTTATCAACAGGTTCAATACCCGGTTCTTCGCTCGAATCGGCGTTTTCATCCGCGATCGGTTCTTCGACAGCCGGAATTTCGGATACAACGGTTTCATTCACCGGAACATTCGCAACCGGTTCTGTTACCGAGGCGATTTCTTCCGATAATTCTTCATTCGTAACTTTCTCGTTACTAATAGTTTCTACTGCCGGATCCGCAGTTTTGTTTTCTTCGGAGATATTTTCATTCGCAATATTTTCCGACTCAAGAAGTTTGTTCATAGCGCACAATAAATTTATATCAGATAACAATTATCTACATTATAACTTACAAAGCTATAAATAATTTTGGAAAATAATTACTTTTTCTGCGATTTTTTTTTATTTTTTGTGAAAAATACGGTTGTGCGCCACTTGGCGAAGCAATTCGTCCACAGCTTCCGCTTCCGGAATATTCTTTTTGATACATTCTTTTCCTTTGTATAAACTGACAAGTCCGAGTCCGGCGCCGACATATCCGTAATCGGCATCCGCCATTTCACCCGGACCGTTGACAATACATCCCATTACGCCGATTTTCAATCCTTTCAGATGACCCGTCGCAGCTTTGATTTTTTTCAAAGTGGTTTGCAAATCAAATAAGGTGCGTCCGCAACTCGGACAGGAAATGTATTCCGTTTTGCTGATACGGCGACCGGTTGCCTGTAAAATACCGAAACTGCATGAATCAATCGAAGTCGAATCAATTGTTTTCTCATTATTCCGAAGGAAAATCCCGTCGGCCAAACGATCAAGGAAGAACGAACCGGCATCGGCAGCCGATTTAATCCGAAAAATATCCGGATCGTTTTCACTGTATTGCAAATGAATAATCACCGGATTGGTTACTTTCTCCATTGTTAATCGTTGAATAAACGCTTTTTGTTCATACGTATTATTAACTTCGGAGGACGATAAGATAATGACAGATTGCGGTTTTTGTTTTAAAAATTCAATCAGAGAACTATTTAAATCCCTATATGTCAATTGAATAAACTGCAAAGGCGAATCACAGGCAAGCCAAGTCTCTTGTTCTTTTACGGTAAAAAGCGGATAACGGTTTTCTCCCGGAATATAAGAAGAAAAATCAAGCAATACTTTTTGCGATGGAGGATATTTCAATGACAAGTTTGTTCCTAAATAAAGAAAATCGGGAATTAAATCCGAGTTTATTGAAGGGGATTGCGGGTCAAGCTCGCAATGACAATATAATTGTACTCGGGAATAATCGGAAATAACGACCGGCGGTTGTGAACCGCCGATGCAGTCAACCGATACGGTTTTTCTTTCCGTCATTGCAGGCATGATTTTTTCAAGGGATTCCGCATCAAGCGCGGAATGACAGTCTTTTAAGACATCCTTATGACAATCTTTTTCCCGGATATAGTCCAACAAAGCTTTTGCTACCGGAATTTCCGCTTCCGGTTCTTCGCTCAACGAGACGCGAATCGTATCTCCGATTCCTTCCGACAACAAAGTTCCGATACCCACCGCCGATTTAATTCTTCCGTCTTCACCGTCTCCGGCTTCCGTAACCCCCAAATGTAAAGGAAATTTCATGCCTTCCGAATCCATTCGTTCTACCAACAATCGGACGGTTTTCACCATAATAAAAGTATTTGAAGCTTTTATGGAAATCACTACATCGGAAAAGTTTTCATCGTTGCAAATTCGAAGAAATTCCATACAGGATTCAACCATCCCTTCGGGAGTATCGCCGTAACGACTCATGATTCGGTCTGAAAGCGAACCGTGATTGATTCCGATACGAATGGCGGTCTTGTGTTCCTTGCATATATTTAAAAACGGAACAAAACGTTGACGAATTTTTTCAACTTCGTTTCGATATTCTTCTTCGGAATACGCTATGGTTTTGAATTTTTTGACCGGATCCGTGAAATTACCCGGATTGATACGAACTTTTTCTACGATTTTCGCAGCCGCTTCAGCCGCTTTGGGATTAAAATGGATGTCGGCGATTAAAGGAGTTTGATAGCCGAGCGCCCGTAATCCGTCTTTGATGGCTTGCAAGTTTTCGGCTTCGCGCACTCCTTGAGCCGTTAAGCGAACATATTCGCCTCCGGCTTCAATGATTCGGATGCATTGCCGAATACTTGCGTCGGTATCTAAAGTCGAGGTATTCGTCATTGATTGCACACGGATGGGATAATCGCCTCCCATCGGAGTGTTGCCGATTTGAACAACCGATGATTTCCTTCGTTTATACATGAAACTGTTCGTTTTTCAGAGGATTGCAGGTCAAGCTCGCAATGACAAAAATTAATTGGTTTTGAATTTGTATTGAACCGATGCCAATTCGCGATTTGCCTGAACGATTTTTTCTTTCATAGACTCTTTATAACCGGCTAATTTTTCCCGGATTTTTTCGTCTTTTACCGCCAGTATCTGAGCGGCTAAAATCGCGGCATTCATCGAAGCGTTTATACCTACGGTAGCTACGGGAATGCCCGGAGGCATTTGCACAATTGCCAATAAGGCGTCCAAGCCGTCAAGACTTGCGTTAATCGGCACGCCGATAACCGGAAGGGTAGTCATAGAGGCAATTACTCCCGGCAAGTGAGCGGCCATTCCGGCTGCCGCAATGATTACTTCAATCCCTTTGGCTTTTGCGTTTTTGGCGAAATTTTCCACTTCTTCCGGCGTGCGATGCGCCGACAAAGCATGCATTTCAAACGGAATTTCAAATTCGTCGAAAATCTCGGCTGCTTTTTTCATGATGGACAAATCGGAGACGCTGCCCATAATTACGCTTACTACCGGTTTCATTTATTTTCCTACAAATGTCCGGTATGTTCCGGCGTCCGATAATTCATTCAATGAATCTCCTTTCGCAATTTTTATTCGGATAATCCAACCTTTATTGTAAGGATCGGAATTGATCAATTCCGGGTGGTCTTCCAAATCGGGATTCACTTCCAATACGTTACCGGCAACCGGCATCAATAGATCAGAAACTGTTTTAACCGCTTCGATTGAGCCGAAAACACTTGATTTGCCAAGCGTTTCGCCGACTGTCGGCACATCAACAAAAACAATTTCACCCAATTCACTTTGAGCGTAATCGGTAATACCTACATACGCTTCATTACCTTCTACACGAACCCATTCGTGGTCATTTGTGTACTTTAAATTTTCCGGAAAAATCATAATGTATAATTTATAAATAGTTTATATTTCTTTTCTTAGTCGCGCTACCGAGATATTCAATTGTTCTCTGTATTTGGCAACCGTTCTCCGGGCGACTTCATATCCTTTTGCTTTCAATTCTTTAACCAATAAGTCATCGGTTAAAGGTTTGGATTTATCTTCTTCGTCAATGCAGTTTTTCAGAATGGCTTTGATTTCGCGTGTGGAAATTTCTTCGCCTTCGTCGTTCAGCATGGCTTCGGAAAAAAAATATTTTAAAGGATATATACCGAAGTTGGTTTGTACATATTTGCTGTTGCTTACCCTTGAAACCGTTGATTTATCATATCCGGAGAGTTCGGAAACATCCTTCAGTATCATCGGCTTCAGATTTGATTCTTCGCCGGTGAGAAAAAAATCCCGCTGAATATGACCGATTGCTTCCATCGTTTTCTTTAAGGTGACATTTCTTTGCTTGATGGCATCAATGAACCATTTTGCCGAATCCACTTTTTGTTTGACAAATTCAAATGTTTCGCTTTTCCCCGGATTTTGTTTCCCTTTCGCGCTCGAATAGCTGTTGAGTATATTGTTGTATTCCTTATTGATGCGTAATTCGGGAATGCTTCGTTCCTGCATGTTGAAAACCGGTTCGCCGTTGATTATTTCCGCAAAGAAATCCGGCGTTATCTGAGACATTTTGGTTACCATATTGCTTTCCAAAGTGTTTCCGGGTTTGGGATTCAATAAGGTAATCTCTTTGATAATTTCTTTTAATTCTTCTTCATTTATATTTAAACGAAGAAGAATCTTGTCGTATTGCTTTTTTGAAAGGGCTTCAAAATAACGATCCAGTACCCGGATAGCCTGATTCCTTACTTTTGTCGGTTCTTTTCTTTTCAATTGAATCAAGAGGCATTCTCTCAGATTAGCGGCGCCTACTCCCGGCGGGTCCATTTCATGAATGATTTGCAGGACTTCTTGCAGGGTTGAAACGGGAACTTCCCATCCGTATTGAAACAATAAGTCGTCAGAAATCACTTCCGGCTCTTGGCGAATGTATCCGGCTTCATCAATATTGCCGATCAAATATTCTCCGATTTTCATTTCTTCTTCGGACAAATTTTTGAGATGCAGTTGATTTAACAGAAAATCGTGAAAGGATTCCGATTCGGAATAGGGGATATCTTCCCGCGCGGTTTTTTCCGTATGATAATTTTGCTGCAATTTATAATCGGGAATATCGTCTTCCGTGCGATAATCGCCCAGCATCATATCCTCTTGACTGAAATTATCTTCCGCTTCAAATTCGGAAAAAGAATCTTCTTCTTGACTTTCCGGAGCGGCATCCGATGATTCTTCCAACGCCGGATTCTCTTCTAATTCGCGGTTGATTCTGTCTTCAATTTCAAGACCCGTAAGTTCCAGCAATTTAATTTGCTGAATCTGCAATGGAGAGAGTTTCTGTTGTTGTTTTTGTGTAAGCTCTTGCTTAATCATCCCAATAATTCTTTTCGAATCGGGTACAAATATACAAATTCGAAAGCAGTAACCCAAATTTTAGGGAAAATTTCGCTACTAAAACGATGTAAGGCTATTTGCGATCATGTTCGGAGCAACATCTTTATATTTTTAATGCTTTCGGATTACGTCTATTATCAAATAAGGTACTAATAACTATTAGTACGTCATCAGTAATATATCGCTTTCGTTTTACCGGGCAAAGTCACGCAGTGACGACACTTTATTAACCGTAGATGCAATCTACGGAAACGAGCGATATGCACTATCACCCTAAGTCACGCAGTGACGACACTTTAAATGCAAAGTATCGTTCCTGCGGAACTTTATAGAGTTGATGCCATGCTATACCGTAGGTTGCGCTGCCGCTCCACCTACGGTTAATAAAATGCTGTCCCTGCGGGACACTTTGCCGTTGACACGACCTTATTTTATTTTCTGCCGGAATATCACGATAGTAAATTGTGGCTTGAGAAGACAACACGCTTCAAAAGTCCATTCAATATCAAAGCCATTTTTCATAACGTTTCTTTACTTGCCAATGAGAACGAACTTTACCTTGTCGGAAATCGTCTAATCCTTTTTCGATAAATGTATTCATAATTTTCCAAATAAATCAATGTCAAAGATACAATAAAATGTTTTAGTATGCAAAATAAAGTGAACTTTTTAATCGCTACCGCGACCCCAATATTCCTTCACTGCCGCAATCTTTTCCTCCGTCGGCATTTCCGCTCTTAACCAATGAATGGTAAGGCCCCGCCGTTCCATTCCGCGAAACCACGTCATTTGTCGTTTGGCAAATTGATGAATGGCAATTTCCAGTTGGTCGTACATTTCCTTGTATGATAATTTTCCGGTCAGATATAAAGTAAGGTATTTGTATTCGAGACCGTAATAGATTAAATCTTCGGCGGAAATTCCGGATTCCAACAATCCTTTCACTTCCTCCAACATTCCTTCATCGAGTCTGGATTTTAATCGTCGGCTTATTTTTTCCCTCCGTAAATTCCGGTCAATATCCACTCCGATAATCAAACCGGCGATGGGTTCATAATCCCTTTGATCCGGATTCTGTTTCAAGTAAAACTCTTCGATTTCTATTGCGCGAATGGCGCGTTGGACGGAATCAACGTCGGTTTTATTATGGAGTTTTTTATACGACCGGAGCATTTTTTCCAGTTCGTCGAGCGATTTATCTTTTAAATTTTCTCTTAATTGATGATTTTCCGGAACGTCCAATAATTTATATCCTTTTAAAACCGATTCGATGTAGAGTCCGCTGCCTCCGCAAAGAATAGGAAGTTTTTCTTTCGCTTTCAGCGATGCGAAAACGGTATGAAAATCGCGTTGAAATTCGAATATATTGTATTTCTCACCCGGATTGCGAATATCAATCAGATGATACGGAATCGGTTTACCGTTAACCGTATAATCTTTCAAATCTTTTCCGGTACCCAAAGTCATACCGCGATAAACCTGTCGCGAATCGGCGCTGATAATTTCCGCATCAAATTCAGAGGCTAAAGCTGCGGCAAATACGGTTTTTCCGGACGCCGTAGGCCCTAATATTGCGATTATTTCGTATCCCATTCAACAAAGATATAACAAATCTTTGTTGATTCCATTTTTTAACGTATATTTGTAGGCTTAATTATTCAGACGACATAACTTTGCATTTATAAATGTATAACTAAATATAATTTTTATGTATTGGCTATTTAATTCTTCTATTGGCAGGAAGTTTATCATGAGTATTTCGGGTATCTTCCTTGTTTTGTTTTTACTGTTTCACCTGTCAATGAATTTGACTCTGCTGTTTTCGACAGATGCTTATGATTTGATATGTGAATTTTTGGGAGCAAATTGGTATGCGATTGTGGGAACATTGGTTTTGGCCGGTGGAGTTATAATCCACATCGGATACGGGACTTGGCTTACGCTTCTCAATAAAAAAGCAAGAGGCGCCGAAAGGTATGCATCTTCGAATAAGACAAAAACGGAATGGGCGGCAAAGAACATGTGGGTATTGGGATTTATCATCTTTTTGGGATTGGTGATTCATTTTTGGAATTTTTGGTTCAACATGCAGTTTGCCGAACTCATTCATTCGCCGAATGCCGTCACCCAAGGTTCCGAACTGGTGATTGCTCTTTTCTCTCAGCCGCTTTTTGTGGTAATCTATCTTGTATGGCTGGTAGCGCTTTGGTTTCATTTAACTCACGGAGTATGGAGCGCTTTCCAAACATTGGGATGGAACGGTAAACTGTGGTTTTCCCGTTTGCAAGTTATTGCGAATATTGTTGCAACCGTCGTCATGATCGGTTTCGCGGCTGTTCCGCTTTTCTTTTTAATAACCAAATGATTAGTTAATTGAATAAGTAATATGATAAAGTTAGATGCAAAGATTCCCAAAGGCCCGTTGGCCGAAAAATGGGCGAATTATAAGGATCACCAGAAATTAGTAAATCCGGCAAACAAACGCCGGTTGGATATTATTGTAGTAGGAACAGGATTAGCGGGCGCTTCGGCTGCCGCCTCTCTCGGCGAATTAGGTTTTAATGTGTTAAGTTTCTGCATTCAAGATTCACCCCGCAGAGCACATTCCATTGCAGCTCAAGGAGGTATTAATGCCGCTAAAAATTATCAAAACGACGGTGATTCGGTTTATCGTTTGTTTTACGATACAATCAAAGGCGGCGATTATCGCGCACGTGAAGCCAATGTTTACCGCTTGGCGGAAGTTTCCGGCAACATCATTGATCAATGCGTGGCTCAAGGCGTTCCTTTTGCCCGTGAATACGGCGGCTTGTTAGACAACCGTTCGTTCGGCGGCGCGCAGGTTTCTCGTACTTTCTACGCAAAAGGTCAGACCGGACAGCAATTGTTGTTAGGCGCTTATTCGGCTTTAAGCCGTCAAATTCATAACGGCAACGTAAAGATGCACACCCGTCACGAAATGTTAGACATTGTTATTATGGATGGTCGTGCGCGCGGAATCATCACCCGGAATTTAGTAACCGGGGAAATCGAACGTTATGCCGCGCATGCGGTAATTATTGCTACGGGCGGTTACGGAAATGTATTCTATTTGTCAACGAATGCGATGAATTCCAACGGTTCGGTTGCTATGCAGGTTTACCGGAAGGGAGCTTTGTTCGCCAATCCGGCTTACGCTCAAATCCATCCGACTTGTATCCCGGTTCACGGCGATTATCAGTCCAAACTGACGCTTATGTCGGAATCGCTTCGTAACGACGGTCGAATTTGGGTTCCCAAAAAATTGGAAGATGCCAAAGCGATTCGTGAAGGCAATTTGAAACCCACAGAAATAGCGGAAGAAGATCGTGATTATTATTTGGAACGCCGATATCCGGCTTTCGGAAATTTAGTTCCGCGCGATGTGGCTTCAAGAGCCGCCAAAGAACGGTGCGATGCAGGTTACGGTGTTGCGACTACCGGCTTAGCCGTATTTCTTGATTTTTCCGAAGCCATTAAACGCTTAGGCAAAAAAACGGTGGAAGAACGTTACGGAAACTTATTCCAAATGTATGAAAAAATAACAGCCGATAATCCTTACGAAACGCCGATGATGATTTATCCGGCAATCCATTATACAATGGGAGGCATTTGGGTGGATTATGAATTAATGACTACCATTCCGGGATGTTTCTCTATCGGAGAGGCTAATTTCTCCGACCACGGAGCCAATCGTTTGGGCGCTTCGGCTTTGATGCAAGGCTTGGCAGACGGTTATTTTGTTATTCCATATACCATTCAAAATTATTTGGCCGATCAAATTCAAGTGAAACACATTAATACCGATTCTCCGGAATTTGTCGAAGCGGAAAAGGCGGTTCGCGAAAGGATTGAGCGATTAATGAATATACAAGGAGAGCGCTCGGTGGATTCGCTCCATAAAGAACTGGGTCATGTCATGTGGGAATATGTAGGTATGGGTCGGACAAAAGCGTCGTTGGAAAAAGCTTTGACAAGAATCAAAGAAATAAAGAAAGAATTTTGGAGCAACGTCCGCATTCCGGGGGAAGCCGATTCTTTGAATACCGAATTGGAAAAAGCGTTGCGGGTGGCTGATTTCATTGACATCGGCTATTTAATGGCGCTCGACGGCTTGAATCGGAACGAATCTTGCGGCGGTCATTTCCGCGAAGAATATCAAACGCCGGACGGAGAAGCGCTTCGTGACGATGCTCGCTATTCATACGCTTCCTGCTGGGAATACAAAGGAGAAGACAAAGATCCGGTACTGAATAAAGAACCGCTTGATTACGAATTTGTTCAAAGACAGCAAAGAAATTATAAATCATAAATTTCCTGTCTTTACGGATTAAAATCGTAAAGGCGGATGGCAATAATTAATTTAAAATACGATGGAAAAAATAATTAATATTACATTAAAAGTTTGGCGCCAGAAAGGACCAAAAGTAAAAGGCGACTTTGAAACCCACCGGTTGGAAGGCATATCCGGAGATACTTCTTTTCTGGAAATGCTTGATATATTGAATGAACAATTAATTCACGAAGGAAAAGAACCGATTGTTTTTGATAACGATTGCAGGGAAGGAATTTGCGGAATGTGTTCATTGTACATCAACGGACATCCGCACGGCCCCGACGATCTGATAACGACCTGTCAGTTACACATGCGTCATTTTAATGACGGCGATACTATTACCGTTGAACCGTGGCGTTCGGCTGCTTTTCCGATTGTTCGGGATTTGATGGTTGACCGGTACGCTTTCGATAAAATTATTCAAGCGGGCGGTTATACATCGGTTAATACCGGCGGCGTTCCGGATGCCAATGCCATTCCGATTCCCAAAGTTGATGCCGACGAAGCGATGGATTCAGCTTCCTGCATCGGTTGCGGAGCTTGCGTTGCGGCTTGCAAGAACGGGTCGGCCATGTTGTTCGTTTCGGCTAAAGTCAGCCAATTGGCTTTGCTGCCTCAAGGAAGAATAGAAGCCAAAGCGCGTGTAAAAGCGATGATTGCCAAGATGGACGAATTGGGATTCGGTAATTGCACGAATACCCGCGCTTGCGAATTAGAATGTCCCAAAGGTGTATCAATCAGCAATATTGCCCGCTTGAACCGAGAATTTCTGACTGCGAAATTCAACGATTAAAGGGTCAATTAACCCGAAAATAAAGGCGTCTGAAATAGATATGTATTATGTATAAAAAAAGACGATTTCATTATCATAATTTACTGTAAAATTTTCATCTCAACCGAAGCCGCGATCAATTTTCAGACGCCTTTTTAAAAAACCGTATATCTCCGTATTTCCCGTCGCAATTCTCGTGCTTTATTTTGCGTGCATTTATTCAATAAAGCCCAAAAAGCGGGACTGTGATTCATTTGAAGCGTATGGCAAAGTTCATGTAATAAAACATAATCAATCAAATGTTCGGGCAATAACAACAAATAAAAGGACAAATTGATAATTCCTTTCGAAGAGCAGGATCCCCAACGGGTTCGGCTCTTTCTTATTTTTACGCCGGCATATTTAAAACCGTGCAATCCGGCTAATTTTGCTAATTGATTCGGGAGAATGGACTGCGCTTTTTTCCTTAACGCAGCTTCATCCGGTTTCGTTCCGGGAGGCGAAGGCTGCACTTGAATTTTATGGAGCAGCTTTTGCCTGTTTTCCGAAAGAAATTCGGTTGCTCTATCGTAATTCCCGTACAAAGGAACGGTTACTTTAACTTTTCCGTTATGTAAACGAATGATGTAATTTTTGGCTTTTGTATTTTTTCGAAAGATGATTTCTCCCAACTGCGAGTCGTTGATTATTTTTATTATCTTCACCGTTTTTCGGGCAAAGGTATTGAGCTTTCACAACAAAAACAAATACAAAATGAAAATCTTTTAAATGTGAAACCGGCTGTTTTTATTTAAAAGATTTTCACTACTTTTGTATAGTTATTTTATTCTGATGAAACAAACAAGAGGTCTGCTTTTCTTATTCTTTTTTTCTTTTACAAACCTGCTGTACGGAAATCTCCCGCAATCGGGTTTGTACTTCTATTCCCATGAAAATAATATAGATAAGCGTACTTCTTTAATCTTGAACGCAGGCGAACCCTATCGCTTGGACAAAGATGCCGTTTTTACGATGGATTTCGATATTTTTATTCGGAACGTATTGGTTAAGTTCGGATACATTTTTCGAATCATTTCGAATAAAGAGGAAAATATTGATTTCATTATTGATAATCGTTCGCAAATCTTTCTCATAGTTAATAAACAAGATTTCCAATCCCAAACCACTCCGAGCGTTGAACAATGGAATCATGTTCGGTTAACGATTGATAAAAAACAAAATCGGATTTCTTTGCAGTTGAATACGGGCGAAACCATCAGCTGTCCATACGATCTGAAGAATTTGGACGCCATCCGGGTTAATTTCGGACGAAGCGAAATCAATAATTTCATGGTAAACGATGTTTCTCCTTTTATATTAAAGGATGTGGAAATAAATAACGATCAAAAAGAAAAGTATCATTGGACCTTGGATAAGCATGAAAAAGATATTGTTTACGATGAATTGAAAAATCGTCCGGCCTTCGCTCATAATCCGTATTGGCTGATGGACAATCGTATTTTTTGGAAAAAAGTTGCCGGCTTCAAAGCGACTGTTTTTCCGCAAATTTGTTTTGATTCGATTGATAACCGCCTGTTTGTTCTTTCGGACAGCGGACTTGTCGCTTATTCGCTGCTTACCGATCAAACAACGGTTTACCCGAGTGACAGCTTTGAGCCTTCCAACGAGTATTACAATCGAATGGCGTTCGATCCTTTTTCCGGAAAAGTCATGTATTATGGTTTCAAAGAGGGAACCATCGGGTATTATGATTTCGAAAAAAAACAGTGGGAAGACAGAGGCGATTCCATTGAAGCGAATTATGCTCAACACAACCGTTCGATTTCGCCGAACGATTCCGTATTGTATTTGTTCGGCGGATACGGACACTATAAATACAACAGCGATTTTTTTCGGGTTCATCTGAATACCGGAAAATACGAGCGGTTTGATTTTTCTCATACAATCACTCCGCGTTATCTCGCAGCCATGGGAATGAACCGGCAAGGCGATAAAATATATATTTTCGGAGGACGAGGCGCCGAATTGGGCCGACAAGAATTATCTCCCAAGAACTTTTCGGATTTGTATGAAGTTGATTTGAAAACCAATAAAGTCAAGCAGCAATTCGATTGGTTAGAGGAAGAGAAAAACGAAAATGTGTATTCAAACAGTTTGATAATGACAAACGGCGATAGTTGTTTTTATGTTTTGGCTTATTCGAATAACCGGTATCCTTCCGATATCGTATTAAAGAAAATCAACAGAATAACTCGTGAAACAGACAACTTAGCGGACAGCATACAATTCTATTTCAAAGATATTTCTTCGTTTTGCGATTTATATTATTCTTCGAGTTTGGCTAAACTGATTGCGGTAACCGCTTATTCCGATGATGAAAAAACGGATCAAGTGGATATATATACCTTGGATTATCCGCCTTTGCAAAAAGAAAATGTAATTCCGGGAATCCGAATCGCAACGATTGAAAAATACCTTTTACTCCTTGCAGCCGTTGGTATTATTGCTTTCGGCGCAATTCTTATGATTCGGCGCAAAAAGAAGACCCGATCGCCTTCGATTGTTTCGGATGTTTTGGAACAAGCGAATAAACCGACGGAAAAACAAAACCGATTTTCGGAAAAAACGGTTTACTCCGTGAATAAACAGTCTGTTTTGTTTTTAGGCGGTTTTCAAGTATTCGATAAAGCCGGGAAAAATATTACGGGAGAGTTTACGCCGACTTTGAAACAGCTGTTGGTACTTATTATCTTGCATACGCTTAAAAACGGCAAGGGAATTTCTTCTTCCAAATTGCAAGAATTATTATGGTTTGATAAATCGGAAGAATCCGCTCGGAATAACCGAAGCGTAAATATACGGAAATTGCGCGTGCTGTTGCAAGAACTCGGAAATGTTGATATTTCCAATCACAATGCTTATTGGACAATCGCTTTGCCGGACGACGTTTTTTCCGATTATAAAGATGCTTTGTCGCTGATTCAACGACTTCAATCGGAGAAAACGCTGGATAAAACCGAGTTGCTGCGCTTGTTGGAAATATTATCCTACGGCCCTTTGTTGCCGAATATTCAGATTGAATGGGTTGATGATTTCAAAACGGAATTTTCCAATTCCGTGGTTGACCTGTTAATGAGCATTGTTCAAAATTCGAATCTTCCCTATGTCGAAAATTCCGAAATCCGCCTTAAAATTGCCGATGTCATTTTGGGAATTGATCCGATCAACGAAGACGCTGTTGCCATCAAATGCAGCACGCTCTACAAAATGGGAAAAATCGGATTGGCGAAGACGATTTTCGATAATTTCACGAAAGAATATCGGTTGCTTCTGGGCGAAGCTTATACGGGATCCGTAAAGAAATTTTTGGGATGAAGTCAAATATGTAAGGTTGCAAGCTGTTTATACAGAAAGTTTCATTTAATAACAGAAAATAAATAACCTGTTTTTCACAAAAAAACGGTATCTTTGTACAGATAAATAATTCGTAAATTAAAATCGGAAAACAGTATGGCACGTTACCTTGACCCCAAAAATGATTTAGCGTTTAAGCAAGTTTTCGGCGAACATAAAAATCTTTGTATGAGCTTGCTCAACAGCTTGTTGCCACTTGACAAACCGATTGTTGATATTGAGTATCAAACGAGCGAATTGCTGCCCCAACTCGAAATACTTCGTCTCTCCATTGTTGATGTGCGTTGCACCGACTCCGACGGGCGGCAGTTTCTTGTCGAAATGCAAATGTACTGGTCGGAAAG
>WRFZ01000155.1 GCA_009778655.1 Candidatus Azobacteroides sp. | reverse complement strand
ATGCGTAGTGACGATTGGTTGTTAAAGAAAAACTACACCGAAATAATTCAATATTTTAATTCGGAAGAGGGTGAAAAGTATATTTGCCGTTCAAAAATAATGAGAATGGATTACCCTTTGCTTGATGATAGACCGCTTGATACTTTCTAAAATCAATCTCTTATTCTTGTCCTGTCAGCCATTTCAAGACATTCAGTATTTTTATACCTTTGTATGAGGCTGTTTCATAATCACGCGTCAAGATAAATTTTGGATTATGATCGTCTATTGATTCCAACGAGGCAACTTCCCTTTCAAAGGTATCGTTCCCGCGTATTGTCTCTGATACTTGATAATATGCTGTTCCATTCACACCTTCGACGACAAAATCCACTTCTCTATTCCCGACTTTGCCTACATATACATTGTATCCGCGACGCAAAAGTTCTAAATATACAACGTTTTCCAACATTTTTCCGCTATCGGTCTTTTTATCTCCTAACAACAAATAGCGTAAGCCTAAATCCACTATATAATACTTGTTTTGGGTTTTCAGTATTTCTTTACCTTTTACGTCATATCTGTTCGTTTTATAGAGAACAAAACTATCGCAAAATGCCTCTATATAACTTTCTACGGTTTTATTGTCTATTTTTCGTCCATTGGCGGTCATCGTGCCGGCAATGTTATTTATGGAGGTTTCTTTACTTATATTATCCGCCATAAATCTGATAACAGATTCCAACCGGCTTATATCCGATATTTTCTTATTTTCAACGATGTCTTTCAGAACTATCTTCTCGTATAAATCGTGCAAGTATCTGCGAACAGCAGACCTGTCCCAACCATCGTAAACAGGCGCCATAACGCCATCTCCGCGATTGAAAGGACTATATGTTCTAAAACTTAACGTGCGCGGGAAGGAACTGTATATCAAATAATCATCAAATAAATAATCATAACTTTCCGGATTCATCGGGTTCTGCCAAGCTGTCAGATACTCTTTGAACGACAAAGGGAACATAGGAATAGTAACATATTCCCGCTCTATCTTGACCGCTATATCTTTTGATTGAATTTTGGAATTTGAACCGGTTAAATAGATATCAATATTTCCTTTCAAATAAAGACTATTCACTACTTGCCCAAACTCGGGAACAACTTGTATCTCGTCTAAGAAAACATAGTTTTGTTTGCCGGGCAAAAGGTTTTTAATTATTTGCTCATAAAGTTTGTAATAGTCTTTCAGCGGCTCGTTATCCAAATCTTCAAGATTGATGCTTTGAATTTGTTCAGACAAAACTCCTTGACACTTCAATTCATTTTGATACAACTCAAACAGAGTGGATTTTCCACAGCGTCGAACGCCGGTTATTACTTTTATTATATTCTTGTCTTTGAAAGACAAAAGTTTCTTTATGTATTCCGGTCTTTCTATCATATTCAGTTACTAATCTTTATTAAATTACACAAAAAAATTTGCAAAAATGTAAGATTTTTGGATTGTGTTCCAAAAACTCTGCAAATATACAAAGTTTTTGGATAACGATATAAAAATCGTAATCATTTTGGAGTTGATAATCGGACTGTGGATAGTCTTATCATGCTCCTTCACTACCCCTTTACTATATCTTATTTATTTGCAGCTTATTTTTTCTTGCTGAATCGCTGATATTTTATATTTCATAATTTTTTCGTACCTTTGCACGACTTAATTGAAAAATTCAACCGTTATGGATGACATACCGAGTCATAGTTGTAAGAAACAGAGAATAATAATCGCTTTGTAAGGATATGCTTTTCTCCTTACAGAGTAAAACTAATTTGTAAGGAGAATTTCAAATGGATGAAATTAAAACTCACTTCGGAGAACTTTTAGAAAACAAGGACTGGAAGGCCTTAAAACGTGAATTACATCTTCTCGAACCGCTTCAAGTGGCCGAAATTTTGGAGAATGTATCAAAAACGGATCAGTTGGTATTGTTTCGACTTTTACCGAGACAATCGGCAAAAGACACGTTTCAAATTCTATCGCACGACGAGCAGGAAGATATTATTACCGGTTTAGCTTCTCATACCAACATCATTACCGGTTTATTGAACGATTTGGATCCGGACGATCGCACGGCATTTTTTGAAGAATTGCCGGGAAAAGTCGTACAACAATTGGTTCAACTTCTGGCAAAAGAAGAGCGTGAAATTGCTATCCGCCTGCTGGGCTATCCGGAAGAAAGTATCGGCCGTTTGATGACGCCCGAATATGTGGCTATTAAACCTTATGATACGGTTCAAGAAGCCTTAAACCATATCCGTAAATTCGGACGCGACTCCGAAACGTTAAATGTCATATATGTAGTTGACAATCAATGGAAATTAATTGATGATATACGGATTAAAGAAATCATCCTCGCTTCCCCTCAGCAAATTATTTCGGACATAACCGATAACCGGTTTGTAGCTTTGAATGCTTACGACGACCAAGAAATAGCGGTAAAAGTTTTCAAGGATCAAGATCGGGTAGCATTACCGGTTGTTGATGGAGACGGAACGTTGTTGGGTATTGTCACGGTGGACGACGTGATGGATGTCGCCGAAGAAGAAAGTACCGAAGACTTCCAGAAATTCGGGGGAACGGAAGGATTGGATCTTTCCTATACGAAAACGCCCTTACTCGAATTGGTGCGAAAACGTGCCGGCTGGTTAACGATTCTGTTCTTTGGTGAAATGTTAACCGCTTCGGCGATGGGCTTTTTCCAAAAAGAAATAGAAAAAGCGGTTGTACTTGCCTTGTTTGTTCCTTTACTTATCTCCAGCGGAGGAAACTCCGGTTCACAGGCAGCCAGTCTCATTATCCGATCCTTGGCTTTGAATGAATTGCACTTGAAAAATTGGTGGTACGTCATGAAAAAAGAAATCCTTTCGGGATTATTGTTAGGCGCCTCCCTTGCCGCATTCGGATTTTTACGTATTTTTATTTGGCAACAAGCCGGCTTCTACGATTACGGCGAATATTGGATATGGGTGAGCTTAACTGTTTCTATGTCCTTGATCTTTATTGTTTTGTGGGGAACGCTTTCCGGTTCGATGATCCCTTTTGTTTTGAAGAAAATAGGATTAGACCCGGCAACAGCTTCAGCGCCTTTCGTAGCTACTTTGGTGGATGTCACCGGATTAGTCATTTATTTTTCGATCGCTGCTACGTTTTTGAGCGGAAAATTGTTGTAACCAAAGACTTTATTTTTTCCGTATCGGTCAGTAACAGTCCGTATTCTTCGTCCGGACGGCTTAATTTTTCGTTTCGGTATTGCATTCGGCTTGGGAAACGACTTCGAAACGTACCGTGCAGTTCGTTTGCTCCCGTTTTTTGAATCAAATCGTCGGCATTTTCCGGCGTAATTCCCGAACCGGGCATGATGATGATTCGTTCGCCGGCTTTTTCAATCAGTTTTCGGATTACTTCCGCCCCTTCAATCGCAGTATCGTAACCGCCGGATGTTAAAATTCGTTCACAGCCGAGTTCGATGATAGTCTCCATTGCTTGAAACAAATCGGCGCATCGGTCAAAGGCCCGGTGAAACGTAACTCCCATCGCATACCGATGAGCGATTTGTATCAATTCGTCGTTTCGTTCTTTGTCAACGGTCCCGTCCGGATGAAGCATTCCGATCACGACGCCATCGCATCCGGTTTTTCCGCAGAAATGAATATCGGATTTCATAATTTCAAACTCCGTTTCATTGTACAAAAAATCGCCTCCTCGCGGACGAATAATCACATACAATTGAATATGCAATTGTTTTTGGGCGATTTCGATTTGGGCCGGAGAAGGCGTAGTTCCTCCTTCGGGAAGATCGGCGCAAAATTCAATTCGATGTGCGCCTGCCGATTGAGCGGTTAAAGCATTGCAAACGGAATCAACGCAAACTTCAAGTATTCGTTTATTTTTTTCCATACGGATGCAAAAATAATAAATTTCTCGTTTTTTTTGTACCTTTACCCCTTAAAAAATATTGAACAGACAATATGAGTGAAGCAATATTATCCAAACAGACAGAAGATTTTGTTCGAACAGCCCTCGAATTTTGCGTCTTGGTTGAAAAACATACGCAGAACGGACGGGAATTTTTTATTGATAACATGATCAAAGTTCTGCCTCTGTTGTATTTGAAAATATCGGTTATTCCACCGGTTGACGAAAATTACGATTCGGATTTAGAAACAAAGGTAAGCGAAGAAATGTATAACCGGGTAGAAGAATCCGTCAGTCAATTATTGGGCAATGATAACTTTTATTTAGAAACCTTTCATCCGGATATCCGACTGAGCGATTCGCCGATTGCAGTTAAAATTTCCGAAGATTTGGCCGATATTTACCAGGATTTAGGTAATTTTATCGCCGTTTTTAAGAACGGTCAAAAAGAAACAATGAACGATTCGTTGGCTCTTTGTGTTTTGAATTTTGAAAAATATTGGGGACAACGACTATTAAATGCTTTACGAGCATTACATTACATAAAATACAACAATGAATCCGAATAACTGAGCGAAGCGTGAAAACTATAACGAAAGAAGAAATAGCAGCATTTGATACAGAAGAATTTAACGGCCGTATTTTTGTAATTGATACTCCGGATAAAACGAATCAAGCGGTTAACTATTTATCGGGATTCGACAATTTGGGTTTTGATACGGAAACGCGTCCTTCATTTAAAAAAGGAAATCTGAATAATGTGGCTTTAATTCAATTGGCAACCGATAACCGATGCTATTTATTCCGCTTAAATCGAATCGGTTTTTCAACTTCTTTGATTCAATTATTATCCGATGCGAATATCAGTAAAATCGGACTTTCTTTGAAAGATGATTTTACGAGTATGAGCCGGCGAATGCAATTCACTCCGCAAGGGTTTATTGATATACAAAAATTAGTTTCGGAACATGATATTGCCGACCTCAGTTTGCAAAAGATTTATGCCATTCTCTTTCAAAAGAAAATATCCAAAAGTCAACGACTGAGTAATTGGGAAGCGGAGGAATTGTCCGAAGCGCAAAAGAAATATGCAGCCCTAGATGCTTGGGCTTGTTTAAGAATTTACGAAAAACTATGTCATACAAACACGTTTACTTGAATCCCCAAAAAGAAGAATCCTTGAAACGGTTTCATCCATGGGTATTTTCCGGCGCGATTCATCATACGGACCGTCCTCTTGAAGAAGGAGAAATCGTTGAGGTTTACGATTCCCAAAATAATTTTATTGCTGTCGGACACTGTCAGATCGGTTCGATTGCGGTTCGCATATTGACTTTTCATCAAGAAAAAATTGATTATGAATTTTGGAAAAAACGGTTGGAAACCGCCTATCATTTGCGCCGGCAATTGGGATTAATCAATAATCCGAACAATACCGTTTATCGTTTGGTTCACGGAGAAGGCGATAATATGTCGGGCTTGATCGTGGATATTTACGGCAATACGGCAGTTATGCAAGCGCATTCGCCCGGAATGCACATCGCCCGTCACGAATTAGCCGCCGCTTTGAAAGAATTGCCGGGTAATTTCATCAAAAATATTTATTACAAATCGGAAGGAACACTCCCCTATAAAGCGGAATTGGAACCTGAAGACGGTTACCTTTACGGAGGAACCGACATTCCGGATTTTGTTTTGGAAAACGGCTTGAAATTCCGGGTTGATTGGGTAAAAGGTCAAAAAACCGGATTTTTTATTGACCAACGAAATAACCGGGATTTATTGGAAAAATACGCGGAAAATCGCAAGGTTTTAAACCTGTTTTGTTATACGGGCGGATTTTCGGCTTATGCCATGCGAGGAAAAGCCGAACGGGTTCATTCGGTTGACAGTTCGTCGAAGGCGGTTGATCTGACGAGAATAAATATGGATTTGAATTTTCCGGGCGACAATCGCCACCAAGCTTTTGCGGAAGATGCGTTTCTTTATTTGGAAAAGACCGATCAACCCTATGATTTGATCATTCTGGATCCGCCGGCTTTTGCCAAACACCGGAAAGTATTGAGAAACGCTTTACAAGGATATAAAAAGTTAAATGCGCTGGCATTTGAAAAAATACAACCGCAAGGGATTATATTTACCTTTTCCTGCTCGCAAGTCGTTAGTAAAGAGGAGTTTCGCTTGGCAGTCTTTAGTGCGGCCGCTCAATCGAAAAGAAATGTTAAAATTCTTTATCAGCTGACTCAACAACCCGATCATCCGATTAACATATATCATCCAGAAGGAGAATACATTAAAGGATTAGTTCTCTCGGTGGAATAAGAAATATAATGTTAAAAATATTTAAATATTTGATTTTTTCTTCGAAATATTATGTTATATAACATATTTTATTTTACCTTTGCATCGTGTTTTTCATGGTATTAGATTTAAGGTTAACAATGAAGATTGGTTGTCGCGATGACAACCTATTCTTTTTTAAAGGGTTTTTTTCATGGAATGTTGCTTATTTGAAAAATATTGATTTACTTTGGCGTGATTTTTCAAAAAATTAAAATCCATGGACCCGGAAAAATTAGTTACCGTTTTAACATTTATGCATGCACACGAAACGGCCGTAATACGCGGCCGATTGGAATCGGAAGGAATCCCCTGTTTCATAAAAGACGAATTGTCAACTCAAGTTTACCCTTTTATTTCCGAAGGAGAACTTCAAGTGAGAGAAAGCGATGTACAACGAACCATTGAAATCCTGAAAGAAACCGGACACATTAAAGATGAAGACTTGTATCCGACCAAAGAGTGGAACTTTATGACTAAAATACTTTCTAAAATTCCTGTAATTAAAAAATTATTATAAAAGATAAGCAAACGTCTTTTTTAAAAACGCGACAGGGCATCCGTTGCAGGCGTGAGTTTCTGTCTTTGCTGACCGATAAAACCGGTGATGTATCATTTTTAACCGCAATTGTAAAAAAATTCAAAAAAATAGAACGCGATTCATTGTTTTTTTTCGTAAAATTACTATATTTGCAAAAACTTACGAGAACTTATAACTTAAATTTTTATTAATTTTTTATTAAAATGGTATTAATCATGAAAAGAACATTACTTTTTTTATTCGCGTTGTTGATGAGTGCAGGTTTTTCTTTTGCCCAAACAGAATTGACTTTTGAAGACGGAAAAGTCGAATTGAGTCAATTTGACGGTTACCCGGACGATGCTGTCGTTACAATCAACATAACCGTTACAAATGAGGGCGGTTGGGGTCCGGGCTATGGCGTCGGTCGCTTGGTAGATTATGCTTTCGTAAAGGACAACACCCCTTTTGCGACCGGTATAACTGTTAAAGCAGCCTCAGAAGAAGGAACTATTAACGCCTACCAATTTACGGTGGCAGAGTTAAAAGCTATGGCAAGTATTTCTCCCGACAAATTGGAAGACTTGAAAGAAGCATCAGCAAAAGTGTATGGAGAAGACTGGACCGTGAATGAAGACAACTATATTGTTGACGCCGATGGTAATATCGGTATTGCAATAAACGTTTGGGGAACAGGTACACTTACAAGCATAACCATTCAGCCTGCACCGCCCGCTTATGTACTTGATTTTGATTCGGACGAAGTGGGTCAAGAATATCCGACGATCTCAATTAATGATGATGCTTCCCCCGAAGACATAACCGCCGTAATTGAAAAAAGACCCGGAGGTGAAGGAAATGCGTTACATGTAATAAACGGGAAATGGAACACTTATCCTCAATTTTCAGTAACTTTACCGGAAGGGTACACCTTAGCGGATGTGGAAAGTATATCTTTCGAACTTTACTTCGAAAGCGTTGCATCAGCAGACGGCCAACAACCAAACAGCTACAAAGAATTCAGATACTTTTTCGGTCCCGAAGGAACTACTTTTACCGTAGCCGGAAAAAGCGCCGGTCAGATAGTTGGCAATCCATCCGACAATCCGGCACAAACTTGGCTGAAAAAAGATTTTGTACCGGTTATTGATGATGAAACTTTACTTCCATTAAATAAATTTGATTTCGGTTTGGGTTTGCATATCAATGAAGCAGGCAATTATTACTTAGATAACATTACTTTCGTTTTGAAAGAAGCGAAAGGCGGCGGAGGGGACGAAGAACCCGGTAATATTACATTCGACTTTGAAGACAATGAATTGGGAGATACTTATGCTGTCGCTGAAACTGCAAATGCAGAAGTAGTCGCTAATCCGGCCCCAACCGATACGAATGCGCAATCGCTTTACTATCAAAATTCAAGTTACGACCAAGTGATTTCACTCGGTACGGTTGAACTTCCCCAAGGTTATACTTTAGCTGATTGCGAATCTATTTCTTTTGACGTATATACCGCAGGTACCGAATACAAAGAATTATTGATAAAAATCGGTGATGATCCTCTTTGGGGAACCGGAGAATACAAAACAGTATCAAACGGAGGAGAATGGGGAACCGTTTCCGTTAACCTTCTTACAGGAGTAAGTACGTATGCCGATGGCATTGAATATCCCAAGTCGGGCTCCAAAGGCGGAACATCCGTCTATACCGATGGAAGTTTAACTTCTTTCGACTTAGCCGTAGGCGTCAATGATAATGCGCTCGCTTATTATTTGGATAATGTAGTTTTGAAACTGAAGTCTTTGACCGGTATAACTCAATTTAAACCTGCCCTGTCTAATGTTTACAATATTGACGGTGGAATTATTGTTAATGCTGCCAACGAGAGCGTTTCCATTTACGGAATTGATGGACGCTTGGTAAAACAAACCATAGCCAACAACAACACTCCCATCTCCTTGTCACGGGGTATATACATCGTGAAAGTGGGCGATGCTAAACCCGTTAAAGTATTGGTAAAATAGCGTTTTACTGAATTGATTGTTTTTTTAAAAAGTGAATAGTCTCGGATTCGTCCGAGACTATTTTTTTCTTTTTTCACCGAAAAACACTACCTTTGCATTCGTTTTCACCGGCTGAAAGATGGAAAATAAGGGTGCGCCCGTTAGTTTAGGTACCGAAAAAATCGGAAAACTTCTCATACAATATGCTGTTCCGGCCATTATTGCTATGACCGCTTCTTCCTTATATAATATCACCGATAGCGTATTTATCGGTCATGGGGTCGGCCATTTGGCATTGTCGGGATTAGCCATCACTTTTCCGCTCATGAATCTCGGAGCGGCTTTCGGTTCATTAATCGGCGTCGGCGCTTCAACGCTTTTATCCATCCGAATGGGGCAGAAAGATTATGAAACCGCAAATAACATTTTGGGTAATGTACTCATACTTAATCTTTTTACGGGAATCGGATTTTCTATTATTACCATTCCTTTTTTGAAACCCATTCTCATTTTTTTCGGCGCAAGTCACGAAACGCTCCCCTACGCATACGATTTTATGCTGATCATTTTAACAGGTAATGTAGTTACGCACAGCTATCTCGGATTGAATGCTCTTATCCGTTCATCGGGAAATCCGAGGAAAGCCATGATGGCGACTATTTGTACCGTAGTGATTAACTTGGTATTAAATCCCTTGTTTATTTTCGGTTTCCGGTGGGGAATACGCGGCTCGGCTTTTGCTACCGTTATTTCGCAAATAAGCGTTCTGATTTGGCAAATCTACTCGTTTAACGATAATACCCATTTCATTCATTTGAAAAAAGGAATTTATCGTTTGAAAAAGAAAATCGTTATTGATTCCTTTTCGATCGGGATGTCGCCGTTTCTGATGAATGCTGCAAGTTGTTTAATTGTTACCCTTATCAATCAACAACTGATTCGGCACGGCGGCGACTTGGCTGTTGGCGCTTACGGAATCGTCAATCGGGTTGCATTTCTGTTTATCATGATTGTCATCGGTTTGAATCAGGGAATGCAGCCGATTGCCGGCTACAACTACGGAGCCGGACTGTACCCCCGTGTTTTATCGGTTTTGAAAAAATCCGTTTTTTTTGCCACATTGATTATGGTCGTCGGTTTCTCCGTTGTTGAGCTGTTCCCTCATGCGGTCGCTTCCGTATTTACGAATAAAGGGGAATTGATTGACATTGCCGTTCCGGGATTGCGCTGGGTATTTTGTATTTATCCGCTTGTAGGTTTTCAGATGGTCAGTTCCGCTTTCTTCCAAAGTATCGGCAAACCGAAGAAATCCATCATTTTAGCCATGACGCGACAAATCCTTTTCTTAATACCCATTCTGCTTATTCTTCCCAATTATTGGGGAGTAACCGGCGTTTGGGCAAGCATGACTATTTCCGATGCCATATCCGTAGTTTTAGCGGGTATATTGTTGGGAACCGAATTAAAAAACATGAAAACTTAACACAACGAATGTATGGAAAAATATTTCATAACCATCGGAAGGCAATTGGGAAGCGGAGGAAAACGCCTCGGGCTGCAACTTTCGCAACTGTTAAATATTCCCTGTTATGACAAAGAATTGATACAATTGGCTTCCCGGGAAAGCGGTTTAGGCAGGGAATTTTTTGAAAAATTCGACGAAAAAAGCAGTTACAGTTTTTTCGGCAAATACTTCGGATTTCGTTCCGCCTATATGGGATACAACGAAGTTAACTACTTGTGTAATGAAACCTTATTCAAAATACAAAGTGATGTTATTCGAGAATTAGCGGAAAAAGAATCGGGCATTTTTATCGGTCGTTGCGCCGACTATATTTTACGCGAAGCTCCGAATTGTTTAAAAGTTTTTCTCAGCGCCGACCCGAAAGATCGCATTCAACAAATCATGACAGACGAAAAATTAACGGAAAAGGAAGCCCAAACCCGTATCGAACAATGCGATAAAAAACGGTCGTCGTATTACGATTACTACAGTAATAAAGTATGGGGAATGGCCTCTTCCTACGATTTCTGTTTTAACACATCCATTATAAGTCTCGAAGAAATTGTCGAATTTATTGCAGAACAAGTGAAACGGAAATTTTTTAAAACCGATTAAACAGAATTATTATATGCTGCACCCCCACTTTCAAATTGTATTTTTTATTTCCGTATTTATTCTTTATACCTTAATTAATGGGTACATTTTTATTCGGAGTAAACAAGCTTTGCCGCCGACAAAAAGGATTCGAATCCTTTTTTCAATAGTTTATCTTTTTCTTTTTTCAGCTTTTATAATCGCAATGCTGGGAAGAAATATTCTTCCTTTACCCGTTCAAAAAATCCTCTATTTCCCCGGAACCGTCTGGTTAGGCATGATGTTGTATCTCTTCGCATATTTCCTTCTGACGGATTTCATTCACTTTGTAAATCGTTTTTTCCCTTTCTTACCGACGATAATTAAAAAAAATTATCGTCAAATTCAAGTATTTTCGGGATACATTTTAGTTTTATGTTTAGCCGGTTACGGATATTATCAATTCAAGCGCCCTCAAATAGTCGAGCAAAAAATCGAAATAAATAAAAAAGCCGGCGACTATAAGCATTTAAAGATAGTAGGAGTTAGCGATTTGCACTTGGGCGTAGCGATTGACAAGAAACAACTGAAACAATACGTCCGGTTAATCAACGACCAACATCCGGATTTGATTCTTATTGCCGGCGATTTGGTTGATAATAACGCTTTACCTTTGGAAAAAGAGCGGATGCAAGAAACAATCAACGAACTGCAAGCGCCTCTCGGCGTGTATTATTGTTTGGGGAATCATGAATATCTGTCCGGTATCAAAGCAAGTATGAACTTTTTACGTAAAACCGATCTGCATTTATTAATTGACAGTTTAGTCACTGTAAACAATAGTATCCAAATTATCGGTCGCGACGATAAACAGGGAAATCCCAACCGAAAATCTCTGAAAGAGTTAGTGAAAAATACGGATCCCGCTTTACCTCTGCTTCTTATTGATCATGAAGCGTATCATTTGAACGAAACGGAAGAAAACGGAATTGACTTGCAATTTTCGGGACATACGCACCACGGACAGATGTTTCCGGGTAATCTGATTACCGACTTGTTGTTTCAAATTTCATACGGTTACGAACAAAAGGGGAATACGCATTATTATGTTTCTTCCGGATTGGGTTTGTGGGGTCCTCCGTTTCGAATCGGGACACAATCGGAATTAGTTATTTTCAATATTGAATTTAAATGATTACTTTTGCAGACCGTAAGTTGGAAGTTGGAAGTTATAAGTTATAAGTTGTAAGTTAAAAGTTAAAACTTAAAGATTAAAGCTTAAAACCTAAAACCTAAAGCTTAAAACCTATAACTTATAACCTATAACTTAAAACCTATTAAAACCTATGCAAGACTATAAAAAATTTTCTGTTTGGAACATGGCTCACGAACTTACCGTGAACATTTATAAAGAAACATCCGTCTTTCCAAGACACGAAGTCTATGGACTTGTTTCTCAACTAAGAAGAGCAGTATCTTCTATACCGGGTAATATTGCGGAAGGGTGTGGCCGCTATTCACAAGCAGAGTTTGCCCATTTTTTGAATATTTCTTTGGGTTCTGCAAATGAAACAGCTTATTTTCTTTTGCTTGCAAAAGATTTAAAATATATAAATGATGAAAAGTATTTGAAATTAGAGAAAAATATCGAAAGTATCAAAGCAATGCTTATATCATTAATTAAAAAAGTAAAAAACAGTAAATAGAAGTTGTAAGTTAAAACCTAAAACTTACAACTTACAACTTATAACTTATAACTTATAACTTATAACTTAAAACTCAATATGATTACAACAGACCAATTACGTGAAGTATTGGAGCGCGAGCAAGCGCTGAGGGGGTATCTTTGACATTGATGCCCAGACCATTCAATTAGAAGAAGAAGAACTTCGCACGCAGGCGCCCGATTTTTGGGAAGATCCGAAACGAGCGGAAGAACAAATGCGGAAAATCCGCGGAATTAAGTCTTGGATTGTAGCTTACAACGAAATTCAATCGGCAGTTCAAGAACTGCAATTGGCTTTCGACTTTCAAAAAGAAGGAATTACAACCGAAGAAGAAGTGGATGAAGCATACAAGCATGTTATCGTTTTACTCGAAAAATTGGAATTAAAGAACATGCTTCGTTTGGAGGAAGACCACTTGGGCGCTGTGCTGAAAATCAATGCAGGCGCCGGCGGAACGGAAGCGCAAGACTGGGCGGAAATGCTTTACCGCATGTACGACCGCTGGTGTGAAAGCAAAGGCTATAAAGTAACTGTTACCAACTGGTTGGACGGTGACGACGCCGGTATAAAATCGGTCACGCTGCAAATCGAAGGCGACTACGCTTTCGGATATTTGAAAAGCGAGACGGGCGTTCATCGCTTGGTGCGTGTTTCGCCTTACAATGCCCAAGGAAAGCGGATGACTTCATTTTCTTCGGTTGCAGTCGTTCCTTTGGTGGACGACAGCATTGAAATTGACGTAAATCCGGGCGACATCACTTGGGATACTTTTCGTTCGAGCGGCGCCGGAGGACAAAACGTCAACAAAGTGGAAACCGGCGTTCGACTGCATTATAACTACAAAGACCCCGACACAGGCGAAGTGAAAGAAATCGTTATCGAAAATACGGAATCCCGTTCGCAATTCGGAAACAAAGACAATGCCCTTCGTCTGTTAAAATCTCAATTGTATGAATTGGAATTGGAACGACGGCGGAAAGCCTCGGCAAAAATCGAAGCCGGCAAAAAGAAAATCGAATGGGGTTCGCAAATCCGTTCTTACGTTTTTGACGATCGCCGGGTAAAAGACCATCGCACGGATTACCAAACCTCAAACGTCGGTGCGGTTATGGATGGCGATTTAGACGGGTTCATCAAAGCGTACTTAATGGAATTTGGCGATACTTATTCTTGATTATGAATTATGAATTATAAATTATAAATTATGAATTATGAATTATGAATTAGCCGTTGCAGAAACCGGCGTGAACAGTGGAGACATAAAAAATTGCTGTATTACAAATACATACACTCATCGCCAAGCGATTCGGATCTTTGTAATATTACGTCCGCAATAACATTTAATTCATAATTCATAATTTATAATTCATAATTCATAATTCATATTCAGTTCCATTTTCACCCTTTTGGGTGATTGACACACATAAAATAAAAAGATACTTTTGCGAATTTCAATTTTAATACGCATGAAGCAACTCTTTTTATTCTTTTTACTGTGGGTGTCGGCTATGAGCGTTGTCGGGCAAGCGGAAACGGCTGATTCGCTGGTGAATGTGTTGAATATGGAAAAACATCCGACTACCGAACAGTTATCCCTTCTATATGAAATATGCGAATCGAAGACGTCGGATAAGGGAGATAGAAATGCCGGCGCTATTTATGCTTTGAAAGGGTTGGCTTTTGCCGAAAAAGAAGGAAACAAAATGATGATTTCAAAATTTAACCGATATTTAGGAAAAGTTTATTGCACTCAATCCGTATATGATACAGCTTCAATTTATTTGAATAAAGCCCTTGATTTAGCCATTGAGGCAAATGATAAAGATCAAGAGGCGGTAATATATTCAGATATAGCAACTATGTACGCTCGCCAAGGCAAATATACTCTCGCAATGGAATATTATATGAAGGCATTGACAATGGCCGAAAAAACGAACAATATGAAACTATGTTCCACTATTTTGGCCAATCTCGGAGGAATCCATTCCATGTTGGAAAATTATGATCAGTCTATCGGATATTTGGAACGAGCTATGACGCTGGCCGACGAACTGAATATACCGGACATTAAGCTCGAACCGTTATATTACCTTTCAACGATCTACAGCGCCCGAGGAAAAATTGATAAGGCATTGGAATATGAACAAAAATTGGTTGAATTGAGCCGTTCCGTTCATGATAAAGATTTCGAGATTGCCGGCATGGATGCCTTAACTACGACTTATCTTTATGAAATAAAAGATTATAAAAAGGCATTGGAATATTCCGACTCTTGTTTGCTTCTTGCAAAAGCCTACGGAGATCAGCTTACTCTTATGGGAATATTGAGAGTTCGTTCAAATCTTTTCCGTTATCAAGGTAATTATAAAGAATGCGAAACCACAGCGCTTGAAGGATTGGCGATTGATTCCGCAGATTGGGATTACGCACCCCAATTTACCTTCAACATTGCTTTTGCCAATGCCTATATGGGTAATGCCGCAAAAGCGGAAAATTACATTAAAAAGTATCATGATCTGTGGGATAAGCAACGGGATAAAGACTATAGAGATGCAGTGGCAAGTATGGAAGTCAAATACGAAACCGAGAAAAAAGAAATGCGGATCGCTTCATTGGAAAAAGAGCAACGCCTGTATATATGGCTGGGTATCGCAGGCGTTATATTGGTATCCGCTTTGGGAATCGTTTTGTGGCTGATCCTGCGAAATTCGCGTAAAGAAAGGCAGCTTATCGCTGCAAAAGCCGTTCAAGACGGTGAAATGGGAGAACGGGCGCGTATCGCCGAAGATTTGCACGATCGTCTCGGAGGAAGCCTTTCGGCCGTGAAAATCGAACTCAAAAATACGGAAAACCTGCAAATCGTCGACGATAAATTAGACGAATGCATCAAAGAAATCCGTGAGATTACGCACAATCTGATGCCGCACTCTTTGCGATCGTCCGGAATGAAAACGGCATTGGAAGATTTTACCGCTCAATTTCCCAATGTGCATTTTCACTTTTTCGGCAAAGAAAAACGCATCCGGGAGCGATTGGAATTTATTATTTATTGTTGCGCTAACGAATTGGTAACTAATTCGATCCGCTATTCGAACGCACAAAATATCAACGTCCAATTGATTCAAAGTGAAAAGCATGTATCGCTCATTGTTCAAGACGACGGTTGCGGCTTCGAAGAAAAAAACGTAACTTTCGGCAGCGGTTTGAAAAACATTCGCGACCGGGTTGCTTCCTGTAACGGTAAATTGGACATCGTCACTTCGCCCGATAAAGGAACGGAAACGATTATCGAACTGAAAGTAGAATCATGAATAATTATGAATTATAAATTATAAATTATAAATTATAAATTATAAATTATGAATTATGAATTAAAAAATCATGTACCCGACTGACTCTCAATCTATAACTCTCGATTCTCCATTTATTCGCGTATCCATTGCGGACGATCATAAAATGGTGGTAAAGACCTTGAGCAAAATGATCAATGAATCGGAAAAGGTTCGAGTGACGGATGTATATTACACCTTGAAATCATGTCGAGCGGGGTTAGCTCAATCGCTTCCGGATGTATTGTTGCTCGACATCGGAATGCCGGACGGCGACGGAGTGGATTTTTGCGCGGAAACGGCAAAAATCTATCCTCGATTAAGAATCATTATGCTGACCGGTTACAAAGAATTTAACGTCGCTAAACGCGCTTTGCATAACGGAGCGCTCGGCTATGTTCTGAAAAACGCCGAACCCGAAGAAATATTTGCCGGCATCGAAACCGTATGCAACGGAGAGCAATTCCTCTGCGATGAAATAGACATTATGCTGAGAAGCAAATCAAACGAACAGGTGGTTTGGTATTCTCCGCGTGAAAAAGAAATCCTGCAATATATCGCCAACGGCTATACAACAAAAGAAATTTCAGACAAAATTTTCCGCGATGAAGAAACGGTTAAAACCTACCGGAAAAACCTGCTTATAAAAATCGTCGCCAAAAACACTTCCGAAATGGTAAAAAAGGCTTGCGAGCAAAATTTTGTTCGCTTGGGTTAATACCGTATCTTTGTTGAAAAAATACGGATTACATCCTATTACGGCTATGCGGCTCGGTTTTTATTTGCGATATATACTCTTACTCGCTTTCGTGTCGTTCGCCGGAGGAGCGAGCGCGGAAGACCACGCATTCGAAAACGAAGAATCTCGTGCCGATTCGTTAAAAAACATACTTAAAACCCAATCGCTTACGGAAAATCAGAAAATGGCGGTTTACCGCAATATTACCCAAATATATGCGGCTTTTGATCCGGACAGCGTAATGGTTTACGCCCGCAAAGCCATAGCGCTTGCTCAAAAACAGAAAGATTATGTAACATTGTGCGGTCTTTATAATCATATAGGAGCCGCTTATTTCTTCAAAAACAATTAATTACGATACGGCGTTTATCTATTTCGATCGGGGAAGAGAATTAGCCGTAAAAAACAAATTAAAAGCGGCAGAGTATGACGTGACTTCGTTATGGGGCGTTACGGTATGCTTTGAAAGCGGATAGCATACCGTATCACGGAATAATAAATAAGTGTTATACAAAAAGTCTGCCGACAACGATCTATTTGCACCGGAACGACTATGACCGCGCTTTGCAATGCGCCGAAGAATCGTACGGAGAAGCGGACCTTTTGAAAGACCAAAATCTGTACGCTAATGCGGAAAAGGTTCTGTCGGACGTTTATCTGGCGGGAAAACGGTATCCGGAAGCCGAAACCGAAGCGCTCAAAGTTTGGCAGGCCGATTCGACCAATATTGACGAATCACGCGCCGCGATCTTGAATATCGCTTTGGCGAATATCTATATGCAAAATACGGAAAAAGCGTCTTACTACCTCAAGAAATATTCTGAATTGAATGACCGGTATTCCGAAAAGAGTTTCCAAACCACGATTTCCGACTTATCCGTCAAATACGAAACCGAAAAAAAAGAGATGCGCATCTCTTCTTTGGAACGCCAAAAAATTCTGTATATTATAACAGGAATTGCCGGCGCCTTGTTGGCAATTATCACGGGACTTTTTTCATGGCAAAGAATACGGCGCGAATAATTAAAAAAACAGCTCATTGCCACCAATGCCGTTCTTGAATGGGAAGAGACAGAACGAAAACGATTTGCACACGATTTGCACGATGGTATCAACGGTATGCTTTCGGCAGTGAAATTCGAACTCGATACAGAGGAACATTTGAATAGCATCCGCGATAAACTCGACGAATGTATTGAGACTATCCGCCGGACGGCCCATGGTATGATGCCGATTTCTTTGGAGCGTTTCGGAATGAAAATTGCTTTGGAAGATCATTGCCGTTCGCTTCCGAATGTTCATTTTCATTTTTTCGGAGAAAGCAAACGAATTGATAAAAAGGTAGAAACGATGGTTTATTATTGCGCCTACGAATTGGTGAACAATTCATGTAAACATTCGGAAGCAAAAAACATCAATGTCCAACTGATACAGAGCGAAAAACACGTGTCGCTTATCGTTCACGACGATGGTTGCGGTTTCGACAAAGAATCGGTTCAAAGAGGCGCCGGATTACAAAACATCCGCAACCGGGTTGCCGCCCTCAAAGGCAAATTAGATATTGACACTTCACCCGGCAAAGGAACGGAAACGATTATAGAGTTGAAAACCAAAGGCTAAAAATCTCTTATCACCAAATTCATAATTCATAATTCATAATTCATAATTCATAATTCATAATTTATAATTCATAATTCATAATTTATAATTCATAATTTACTGTCATTTTGTCGCATTTCCTCATCCGGCAAATCTTTTGTTAATAATAATAAAAACAAATTATTGAAAGATGAATTTTAACAATTTTACAATTAAAGCTCAAGAAGTAGTTCAGCACAGCGTTGAACTGGTACGGCAAAAAAATCAACAGATTATCGAACCGGCGCATCTGATGAAATCTATTTTGGAAGAAGCGGAAAGCATAGTTCATTTTGTGTTTCAAAAGATAGGCGTTAACATTCAACATTTTACGAATATATTGGAAAAAGAAATAGATTCTTATCCCAAAGTATCGGGCGGCGAACCCTATTTGGGACGAGAAGTCAACGCCGTTTTGCAGAAAGCAATAGACATCAGCTCTCAATTAGGCGACCAATACGTTTCCGTAGAACCGATTCTTTTGGCCTTATTCAAAGAAAAAGGTTCGGTTTCGAACATGATGCAGGATGCGGGAGTCACCGAAAAAGATTTGACGGCCGCCGTCAATGAATTACGAAAAGGAAATAAAGTTACGAGTCAATCGGCGGAAGATACTTATCAATCCTTATCCAAATATGCGATTAACTTGAATGAACGGGCGCGAGCGGGTAAATTAGACCCGGTCATCGGTCGCGACGAAGAAATTCGCCGGGTTTTGCAAATTTTGAGCCGCCGAACGAAGAACAATCCCATTTTGATCGGTGAACCGGGCGTAGGTAAAACAGCGATTGCCGAAGGTTTGGCGCATCGGATCATTCGCGGCGACATACCCGATAATCTGAAATCCAAACAGATTTATTCTTTGGATATGGGAGCGCTTATTGCGGGCGCCAAATACAAAGGAGAATTTGAAGAACGATTGAAATCGGTTGTCAATGAAGTAATCGGTTCGGAAGGAGAAATCATTCTTTTCATTGATGAAATCCATACCTTAGTCGGAGCCGGCGGCGGCGAAGGCGCTATGGACGCGGCGAATATTCTGAAACCGGCGCTGGCGCGAGGAGAACTGCGCGCTATCGGCGCAACCACGTTGAATGAATATCAAAAGTATTTCGAAAAAGACAAAGCATTGGAACGCCGTTTCCAGCAAGTCATGATTGATGAACCGAGCGAAGCGGATGCGGTTTCCATTCTTCGGGGATTAAAAGAAAAGTACGAAAATCACCATAAAATTCGTATCAAAGACGATGCGATTCTGGCGGCCGTACATCTGTCGGCGCGTTATATCACGGAACGTTATCTGCCGGACAAAGCCATTGATTTGATGGACGAAGCTGCTGCCCGTTTGCGGATGCAAGTGGATTCGGTTCCGGAATCGTTGGATGAAATCACCCGGAAAATCACGCAATTGGAAATCGAGCGGGAAGCCATCAAACGGGAAAATGATACCAATAAACTGGAAATTCTCAGCAAAGAAATTGCCGATTTACGGGAAGAAGAATCTCAACAGAAAGCCAAATGGGAATCGGAACGGGAAATCATCAATAAAATACAGCAAAACAAAATTGAAATAGAAGATTTGAAATACCGTGCCGAAAGAGCGGAACGGGAAGGCGATTACGGTAAAGTGGCCGAAATCCGTTACGGTTTATTGCGTCAAAAAGAAGCGGAAATCGAAAATTTCCAACAGGAATTAAATGCCATGCAAGGTCAAAACGCGATGATTAAAGAAGAAGTTGATGCGGATGATATTGCCGACGTCGTTTCCCGTTGGACGGGTATTCCCGTAGGAAAAATGCTGCAAAGCGAATCGGATAAACTGCTTCATTTGGAAGAAGAATTGCACAAAAGAGTTATCGGACAAGAAGAAGCGATTACAGCCGTATCGGATGCTATCCGCCGAAGTCGCGCCGGCTTGCAAGACCCCAAACGTCCCATCGGTTCATTTATCTTTTTGGGAACTACGGGCGTAGGTAAAACCGAATTGGCAAAAGCTTTGGCAGAGTACCTTTTTGATGATGAAAATATGCTGACTCGTATTGATATGAGCGAATATCAAGAAAAATTCACGGTATCGCGTTTGATTGGTTCGCCTCCGGGATACGTGGGTTATGATGAAGGCGGGCAATTGACGGAAGCGGTACGCCGCAAACCCTATTCGGTTGTCTTATTTGACGAAATAGAAAAAGCGCATCCCGACGTTTTCAATATCCTGCTGCAAGTATTGGACGACGGCCGATTAACCGACAATAAAGGACGTACCGCGAATTTCAAGAATACGATTATCATCATGACGTCTAATTTGGGTTCGGGTATTATTCGCGAGAATTTCGAGAAAATCAACAGGGACAATCACGAACAAATCGTTGAAGAAACGAAGAACGAAGTGTTGGATTTACTCAAGAAAACCATCCGTCCCGAATTTTTGAATCGAATTGACGAAGTCATTATGTTTTCTCCGTTGAACGAAACGGAAATTAAGGAAATCGTTCAATTGCAACTGAATAGCGTGAAGAAAGTTCTTGCCGGAAACAACATTGATTTACAATTCACGGATGCGGCAATTGACTTGATTTCCGAAGAAGGATACGATCCGCAATTCGGCGCGCGCCCGGTCAAGCGAGTCATTCAACGGCAAGTGCTCAATCCTTTATCCAAAGCGATTTTAGCAAAACAAATCAATCATAATCAACCCATCGTGATTGACGCCAAGAACGGGGAACTGCATTTTTCAAATTGAAATACGGCTTTTATCTATGAAAAAATCAAAAAATTCTGACTTTTTCACAGATAAAAATCAAAGAGAGGGAGATTTCAAATATAAACGGTATCTTTGCAACGTTTATTTACTTGATTCTAAGCTATATATGAGCGATGTAGTGTCACGTCACCGGTAAACTGTCCCGCAGGGACGGTACTATAAAAACGTAAAGTGTCGTCACTGCGTGACTTGGGGTGATAGTGCTACTGCACGTGTCCGTAGTCCGTAGGTTACGCTACCGCTCCACCTACGGTTAATAAAGTGCAGTCACTGCGTGACTTTACCCGGTAAAAACGGAAACGATATATTACTAATGACGTGAGAGTAAGTTTACTTACTCTCAAATCTCGCTTGCCAGCCAAATTGGCGGTTGCCGAAAATACGGCAGAAGTAGATGATGACACGAGGCAGGCTATTTTGCGGCAAACGAAAATGCCAATGCCGGTAAATCTTCCGAATGCGGAAGGGTTGGAAGACTGACTTCAATACCGTCAACGGTCTTTTTCCATGAAACCGGTTTACCGGTTTGCAAGCATATCATTTTGCTACCCGGAGCCGGTTCGTTTCCTTTCCAAACTAATTTACGGGGTAACGATTTTCCTTCTTCCAAGCAAACAATGGCGTATATTTTTTCCCCGTCTTTGCTTTGCGTAAACCATGTACTTGCGTCGTTATAAACCGGCGTTATCCGCGTGTTGTAAATTGCTTCTCCGTTTGTTTTCAGCCAATTACCTATTCGGAGTAAACGTTCTGTTACTTCGTCCGGAAGTGTTCCGTCGGGTTTCGGGCCGATTCCCAGCAATAAATTACCGCCTTTGGCAGTGATTTCGACCAACGTATGAATCACTTCAGCCGGCGATTTATACCGGTCGGTAGGAACAAATCCCCAATCGTTTCCCAACGGGATGCAACTTTCCCAAGGAGTATCTTCTTGAGTTGAAGGTATTCCGCGTTCGGGTGTCCGATAATTTTCAAATTCTCCGCTAACCGTCCGATCCACAATCAGAATCGAAGGTTGGTATTTTCTGACCATACTTGCAATTTTGGGCATATCAACATCCTGCGAACCTCTGTAGCTGCGTCCCAAACGTTCGGCATCGCCCGGTCGGGCAGGTCGAACCCATCCGCCGTCTAACCAAAGAATATCAATTGTTCCGTAATCGCCATTGACTAATTCTTCTATCTGATTGTATATAAATTCTTTGAATTTATTCCAGCGCCAAGGATTATTAACAATACTGTAATTATTATTTCGATTGGGAGTAGCGTAATGATCCCACCAATAGTATTGCGAATGCCAATCGGGTTTTGAAAAATAAGCGCCGATCATATAACCTTCCTTACGGAAAGCGTTGAAAACTTCTTTGGCTGCATTGCATCGCGGATCGTCTTTAAAAGCGCCTCGGGTAATGGAAAAATCGCTTTGCTTCGTATCAAACATATTAAATCCGTCGTGATGCTTGGTTGTAAATACCACGTAATTCATTCCGGCTTGTTTTCCCGCTTTCGCCCAAGCGGCAGGATCAAATCGTTCCGGCTTGAAAGTATGAATAGTTGCCCAATAATTTCGTTTGTAATCGTCGTAAGCAACCGTACTGTCTCGCGGAATCCAATCTTCTTCTTCGGAGCAGATAGACCACGATTCTACAATTCCCAATTGCGAATACAAGCCCCAATGAATCAGCATACCGAATTTCAAATCTTGCCATTTATCTAATTGCTTGCGTACTTCCGGTTCCTTAGGCCAAACGTAGGAATCGGATGTTTCATGTACAAATGTTTGTCCGGAAAGCGCAACGGTCGTTAACAACAGTTGAATAAAAAAAATAATTTTAGTTTTCATGATTTATATATCTTTATCTGATTAATTATCTTCAACTTAAAACTTACAACTTACAACCTATAACTTATAACCTATAACTTATACAACATCTACCTCGGCGCTTTTTTATAAAGAAAAGCGGCGACAAAGGTGTACACCACATTAGGAATCCAAACGGCTACCCAAGGACTAACCAATCCCGACACGGCAAAAGTAGAAGTAATCTGCATAAAAAGAATATAAGAAAAGCTCAGCAACAGCCCCAGACCGATATTCATTCCCATGCCGCCTTTGACTTTTCGGGAGGATAGCGATACGCCGATAATCGTTAAAATGAAAGACGCAAACGAAGTAGCAAACCGTTTGTAATATTCTATTTCGAATTGTTGAATATTCCCTATCCCGCGCTTTTTTTGCCGATCAATATAAGTCTTCAATTCGGGGGTAGTTAATTGCTCGGAGTCGCCGATGGATATTAAAAAATCGGAAGGCATAATGGCTAAAATAGTATCTGCTTTCTCTCCTTTAGTAATGGTTTCTTTCATTCCTTCGAAGTTACGAATTATATAACTATTTATCGTCCAATGATAAGCGGAATCCCAAGTAATGCTCTGAGCGGTTAATCTCGAAACCAATTCTTTTCCCTCGAAACGGTCCAAAGAAAACCCGTTTCCTCGATTATCGTAATTGTTGAAAGAACTGAAATAGGCATATACTCCGGGGTCAACTTCTATTTGAATATGAGGAGCATATTTTGTTTTTCTGTCTTTTACGTATTTATTTTCAAATTCGATGCGCTTGACATTACCGGGCGGAATGACGTAGCTGTTTAATCCGAAAGTTAAAACGGCAATAATTGAGGCGGATATTAAATAAGGTACAACAAGTCGGTCAAAGCTTAATCCGCTGGAAAGCATAGCTATAATTTCCGAATTGTCGGCCAATTTGGAAGTAAAAAATATGACCGCAATAAATACAAATAACGAACTGAATGCATTGATAAAATAAGGAATAAAATTGAGATAATAGTCAAAGATGATGGCATGAGCCGATGCGGAATTTTTGATGAAATCGTCAAATTTTTGATTTACGTCAATGATAACCGTAATCGCAATAAACAAAAAAACGGTAAATATATACGTACCAAGAAATTTCTTAATAATATACCAATCAATAATGGAAAGTTTCAGTTTCATAATCTGTTTTGAATACGTGGCATCACGGACGTTTTCCATGAAGTAAAATCTCCGGTTAAAATATGCTTCCTTGCTTCTTTTACCAACCGAAGATAAAATGCCAAGTTATGAATGGAAGCAATTTGTAGAGCTAAAATTTCATCCGCCGCAAATAAATGACGCAGATAGGCTTTAGAATATACCGTATCAATTGCCGAAGCACCGTTTTCTTCCAACGGACTGAAATCGTTTTCCCATTGTTTGTTTCGTATATTTATAATCCCCTCTTTGGTAAATAATTGACCGTTTCGACCGTTCCGGGTCGGCATGATACAATCAAACATGTCCACTCCACGCTCAATGGCTTCCAACAGGTTAGCCGGCGTACCGACTCCCATCAGGTAACGCGGTTTATCGCGCGGAAGAATTTCGTTGACCAATTCAATCATTTCATACATTTTTTCCACCGGTTCGCCTACGGCCAATCCTCCGATAGCGTTTCCGTCAGCCTGTTTCGATGCGACGTTTTCGGCGGCTTTCCGACGCAAATCGGGATACACGCAACCTTGCACGATGGGGAAAAGGCTTTGCTCGTATCCGTATTTATTTTCCGTTTCGTCGAATCGGGTAATGCATCGGTCTAACCAACGTTCGGTCAGCGCAAGCGATTTTTGGGCATAATTGTAATCAGCGTCTCCGGGCGTACATTCATCAAACGCCATGATAATATCAGCGCCTATACTTCGTTGAATGTCCATTACTTTTTCGGGAGTAAAAAGATGTTTGGAGCCGTCAATATGAGAACGAAATTCAACGCCTTCTTCTTTTATTTTTCGATTTTCGGTCAAAGAAAATACCTGAAAACCGCCGCTGTCGGTGAGAATCGGGCGATCCCAACTATTGAATCGGTGCAATCCCCCGGCTTGTTCCAAAATTTCGGTTCCGGGACGAAGATACAGGTGATAGGTATTTCCGAGAATAATTTCCGCTCGAATATCGTTTTTCAATTCGCCGGCATGCACAGCTTTCACTGCACCTTGCGTGCCGACCGGCATAAAAATAGGCGTTTCGACGGTTCCGTGCCCGGTCGTAATTAATCCCGCCCGGGCATTGGAATAATTATCCGTATGTAGCAATTGAAAGTGCATGCATTCTTATCTCTTTGCTTGCTTTATTTCCACACTTTCATAGTATTTGACAAAAGCGTTTACTACCGTTTTGTTTCCGCCCGGAGTCGGATAATCTCCGGAGAAATACCAATCGCCGTTGTGATTGGGACAAGCGTGATGTAAACCTTCCAATGATTGAAAGACAATTTTCACTTCCGCATGAACGTTTTCCGGGGTCAGAATTTCCGCAATCTTATCCGTAATTTCTTCATCGGTAAACGGCAAGTAGATTTCTTTTACATAGTTAACAACCTGTTCTTTCGGTAAATCCAATTGTACTTTGCATTTATCATACGTCTTGTCAATGATTGATTGCAATCCCCGTTCTTTCAGTAAGTCAATGGCAGCGCGGAATGCAATAAACTCTTCCATCCGGTTCATATCAATTCCGTAACAATCCGGATAGCGGATTTGCGGAGAAGACGATACGATAACAATCTTCTTGGGTCCTAACCGGTTGAGAATACTGATAATGCTTTGCTTTAACGTTGTTCCGCGAACAATACTGTCGTCAATGACTACCAGATTGTCTTTCCCTTCACGAATAGAACCATACGTGATGTCATAAACGTGAGCCGCCAAGTCATCGCGACTGTTTCCTTCCGCAATAAACGTCCGCAATTTGATGTCTTTCAACGCTACTTTTTCTTGTCGGATTCGTATGTTCAGAATCCTATCCAAGTCTTCTTCCGATAATTCGTGAAGGCGCTTTTTTATTAATTGTTTTTTTTGCTCGTTCAAATAGCCTTCAAATCCTTCCATCATTCCGAAGAAAGCGACTTCGGCCGTATTGGGAATAAAAGAAAAAACCGTGTTTTCCAAGTCGTTATCAATTGCTTTCAGAATCGGATTCAACAACGTGCGACCCAACATTTTTCGTTCTTGGTAAATATCTTTATCCGATCCGCGCGAGAAATAAATTCGTTCGAATGAACAGGGCTTCACATTACGCGCTTCATGAATTTGTTCCAAGAGTTTTTCTCCGTTTTGTTTTACAATGAAAGCCTGTCCGGGATACAATTCGTTTACTTCTTCGGTCTTGACGTTCATAACGGTCTGGATGACCGGTCGTTCCGAAGCCACAACGGCAATTTCATCATTGTAATAATAAAAAGCGGGGCGAATCCCGTGCGGATCGCGAAAAGTAAACATATCGGTATTTCCGGTAATTCCGGCGATGACATATCCTCCGTCCCAGTTTTTGGAAGAACGACGTAACACATGCGCAATATCTATATTTTCGGCGATTTTTCGATTACGAGTTTCCCCGTCGTTGTATTTTGATTTATACAATTCAAATAAGTGCTGTACTTCATGATCAAGGTAATATCCCATCATTTCAAGCATTATCAAAGTATCGGAATACAAGCGCGGATGTTGCCCTTGGTCAATGAGTTGATTAAATAATTCATCTACATTCGTCAGATTGAAATTTCCGCAAAGCATCAAGCTTCGGGAGCGCCAATTGCTTCGGCGCAGAAAAGGTTGAATGTAAGCAATTCCCGAACGACCGGTCGTACTGTAACGCAAATGGCCCAAATACGCTTCCCCGCAGAAAGGAATATTTTCACAGGGCGTTTCCGGCGACACGTTTCGGATTTGATCGTTTGCAATTTTAAAAACATCTTGAATGCCGGCGCTGCCCACTGCCCTTTCGCGAGAAATGTATTCCGTTCCGGGTTGAGCTTTAGCGCTGACGCAACCGATTCCGGCGCCATCCTGTCCACGGTTGTGCTGCTTTTCCATCATCAAATATAATTTGCTGAGTCCGTATTGTCGGTCGCCGTATTTATTTGCATAATATTCAATCGGTTTTAAAAGTCGCACCAAAGCTATACCGCATTCATGTTTGAGTTGTTCCATTGAATC
>WRFZ01000154.1 GCA_009778655.1 Candidatus Azobacteroides sp. | reverse complement strand
TTTCCCATCACTCAAACGCCTATTGCCGGATTCATTCAAGTATTGACCGACTTGCAAACCAAAGGCTCCGGTTCTTCCGGCGCTTTTCATTACAAATACGTGTTGCCGGTGTTGCGACATCCTTATACCCGGATTATTTTTCCCGAAGCGCCCGAAGTGGAAAAAGCGATTACCGAAGGAAATCTGTTTTTTCCGGATAAAAAAATACTGAAAAATGAAACCCTTTTTTCATCCGCTTCCGATGCAATCGAATTGGGAGGCTATTTATTGAACCTTATCGAACAATTGGGAAAAGCGTACAAAAGCATACAAAATTTCGATGACGTATATGACGGTTTGTATCAAGAATCCATTTTTAGGGCTTATCAAGTGGTAAACCGGCTCTACGGTTTACTGCAATCGGGACAATGGTCGTTGGAAAAACCGACTTTTATACGCCTTTTACGGAAACTGTTGTCCGTCACGCATGTGCCTTTTCATGGCGAACCGGTGAAAGGTTTGCAGATCATGGGCGTTTTGGAAACGCGTGCGCTCGATTTTAAGCATTTACTTTTACTGAGTGTTAATGAAGGATTTATGCCCGGAACCGCCAACGACAATACCTTTATTCCGGAATTTCTTCGCAAGCATTTCGGATTAAATACCATTGATCACCAAGATTCCACCTATGCCTATTATTTTTATCGCTTGATTCAACGCTCCGAAAAAATTACTTTTGTTTACAATACGGATAAAACGCAAACAGGTAAGGCCGAGATGAGCCGTTTTCTTCTTCAATTGCTGATTAATCCTCGATTGAAAATCCGGCGACGAACGTTGCAATCATCCGTAAAACCGTGGCAAGCTCAACCGATTGTAATTCCGAAAACCAATGAAATTCTATTGAAAATCAAAGAATTGTATGATTTCAATACGAATCCGGAAGCAAAGCCTTTAACGCCGTCGAACTTGAATACGTTTATTGATTGTTCGCTCCGTTTTTATTTCCAAAAAATACAAGGTTACGAAAGCCCGGATCAATTAACGGAAGAATTGGATTCTTCCGTTTTCGGAACTATTTTTCATCAAGCCGCCGAATCGCTGTATCATGAAATCGGAAGAACCGGCGGACAAAAACGTTTTGCTCCTTTTGTTGTGGAGAAATCGCATTTAGACGCTTATCTTCAACCTAATTCGGATTATCGGATTCGTAAATTCGTGTCTGCCGCTTTCGAAAAGGTCTATTTCAGAGGCAGAGCTGTTGACGAAACGCAATACAACGGAGAACAATTGATTAACTTCAATGTGATTTGTAAAATGTTGAAACGCTTAATCGAATTTGATAGCCGACGGACGCCTTTCACGGTGATTGGTCTGGAATGGAAAGATTATTCTTTTTTTGAGCTGGAAAATTATCCGGTTAAACTTAAAATCGGTGGAATTATTGACCGCTTGGAAGAAAAAGACGGTATACTCCGAATTTTGGATTACAAAACCGGCGGTTCGACCAAAACGTTTAAGATGCTCGAAGATTTGGTTTCGGAAAAAGACAAACGAGCGTCTCATATTTTCCAGACTTTTGTTTACGCATCGGTACTTTTGCGGTTGGAGCAATCCAATCTTCCGGTCGTCCCTTGTTTATTGTATATGCAGGATATGGGCAAGGAGAATTATTCACCAGCGATTGAATATGAAAAAGAACCTATTGCCGATTTTCGCGATATAAATCCGATTTTTGAAAAGTTGTATTTACAAAAAACAAGCAGCCTGTTTGATCCGGATATACCGTTTCAACAGACTGCTTTTGTTTCAAATTGCACCTACTGTGAATTTAACGAATTGTGTAATCGTTAATTCACTTTTTTCCCACAAGATTTCGTTTCGCTTGTTGCTTCTTTGTTTGTGCAACCGGTAGCGGTAGAAGCGGTAGAATTAGCCTTTTTTTCTGCACAGCAAGCTTTTGTTTCCCCTGTTTTCGCTTCTGCCTTTGCTTCGCAGCAGGCTTTCTTTTCTGCACAGCAAGCTTTTGTTTCACCGGCTTTCGCTTCTGCCTTCGCTTCGCAGCAGGCTTTCTTTTCTACATTTTCTTTTTTAGCTTTAGCCGCGTTATCATTTTGATTATCATCGCCCGAAGCCCAAACAGAACCCACCGTCACAAACAAACTCATACATAAAACCGTGATAAAAAATTTCTTCATACAAAATAGTGTTAATTACAAAATCCATTATTTAGATTGCAAAGATAGGTCATTTTTTGTTTGTAACAAGCGGATTATTCATAAAATATCTTAAAAATGATTAAATCTGCCGGTTTTAAAACTGTTAAAAGAAAATGTCATCTGCATGCTTTTGACGCTTGTTCCCGTTTTGAAAAAAGCAACAATCCGAAGACAACAAGTAAAGCATTAATTATCAATAATTCATAACCCAATTGATAACCAAATTGACTGCGTAAAATGAAGTTGATTATCAAGCAAAGAATCGGAGACAAAATACAAAGGAAAGGAACCGCTCGGTCGTTCGTGCGACTTTTGAATAAAATCCCGAAAGCAAATAATCCCAACAAAGGACCATAAGTATAGGATACAAGAATATACAAGGCATCAATCACGCTCGTATTATTTATCGCTTTGAACAGCAGCATGATTCCGATAAAAAGAAGCGAGATCAGAAAATGAACGCTTATTCGCACTTTCCGGGCTTTTTTCTCGTCGTATCGGGAAATGTTCAATATATCAACACAAACGGAAGTGGTCAAACCGGTCAAAGCCGAATCGGCGCTTGCAAAGGTTACCGCAATAATTCCGATAACAAAAAAGATAACGGCAGGCAGGCCCAAATACCCTTGCGATACCAACACCGGCAAAATATCGTCGCCCGATGCCGGCAAAGCGATTGAATGAACGGATGCGTAATTAAGTAACAGGATGCCCAGACAAAGGAAAAGAAAATTCACCGGAATAAAAAACAAACCGGAAGTGCAAACGTTTTTTTGCGCTTCCCGTAAGTTTTTGCAAGAAAGATTTTTTTGCATCATTTCCTGATCAACTCCAGTCATGGCAACGGTGACAAATGCGCCGCTGACAAATTGTTTGAAGAAGTTTTGGCGTGAATACCAATCATCGAAGACAAAAATTTTCGCATGTTCATTTGATGTCACCGAAGCAACGACAGATGAAAAATCGAAGTGTAAACCTCCGGCTACCTGTCGGATAATAAGAATTAAAGCAGTCAACAGAACGCCGGTTTGCAGAAGGTCGGTCCAAACAATCGTCCGCACCCCGCTTTTGTGAGTATATAACCACATCATCAAAAGAAAACCGCCGGTAGTCGCGACAAACGGAATTTTCCAAGCATCGAAGACATATTTTTGAAGGATGAGTACGGCGATATAAAGCCGAACGGCAGCGGCAGTCATGCGAGAGATAATAAAAAATCCCGTGCCGGTTTTGTAAGCATTTTTACCTATCCGCCGGTCTAAATAAGAATAAATACTGACAACATTCCACCGATAATAAATAGGAAGCAGAACAAAAGCGATAACCGCATACCCCAACAAAAAGCCCAACACCATTTGCATGTAGGTCATATCGAATTTTCCCACCATTCCCGGAACCGATACGAAAGTGATTCCCGACAGGGATGAACCGATCATCCCGACGGCAACAATGTACCACGGGGATTTTCGATTTCCCAAGAAAAAAGCGGCGTTTCCCGAATGTTTTTTCCCTATTCCGTAGGATATTAAATATAAAATACCGAAATAAAGCAGGATCAAAGAGAGAATAAAAAACCCGCTCATTCGGTTAACAGCTTATAAATCTCTTGTTGCGCACGTACTTTTTTCTTGCGTTTGGTCTGATTCTTAAATATGTTCTGCATTTGGTCGTCAACCAAACAGGCTTTTACATTATCGCTCAGTTGAATTTTCAGTATTTTAATTATCGTCTGCTTAATTTTTTTGTCCGACACCGGGAAAGCGGTTTCAATGCGATGATACAAATTCCGGTTCATCCAATCAGCCGAAGTAATATACACATCTTCTTCTCCGCCGTTGTAGAAATACCATACTCTGGAATGTTCCAAAAACATATCTACAATACGAATTACACGAATATTCTTACTATACGGCTGATCGGGAATAATACACGATATTCCTCGTATAATCAAATCTATTTTTACTCCGGCTTCGCTTGCTTTGTATAATTCATCAATCATGGCATCATCTTGCAATCCATTCATTTTTAGTACAATATACGCTTTCTTCCCTTTCTTTGCATTTTTGATTTCACGGTGAATTTTTTCTTTCAGATTAGGAATCATATTGTATTGAGCTACCCATATATTGTTAAATTTCACATCCGTATTTCGAGTTTCCAATACTCCGAACAGTTTTCGTATCTCGGAAGTAATTTTCCGATTGGAAGTAAATATTCCCATGTCGGAATATATTTTGGCCGTTTTTTCATTGAAATTGCCGGTACTCAAATAAGCGTAAGACTGTCTAAGTTCATTTTTTACCAGCGTTTTTTCAATTACCAACGCTACTTTGGCATGCACTTTCAGTCCCGGAATACTGTATATAATATTAATTCCGGCATCTTTCATCATTTGAGAAGTAATCAAATTGTTGGCTTCATCGAAACGGGCTTTTAATTCGACGAAAACGGTTATTTTTTTCCCGTTTTTCGCTGCATTAATCAAGTTGTTGATTATTTCCGAATCTTCAGCAACCCGGTATTGGGTAATCATAATTTCTTCCACATTCGGATTGGCGGATGCTTCCGTCAAAAAACGGATAAAGTAATTAAATGTATGATAGGGATAATATAAAAATATATCCTTTTTCCGGATAATCGGGAATAGCCAATAACTTTGATCCAATTCCGGAATCCGTATCGGAACAATCGCCGGAGCCTTCAGTTCTTTTCCTACCGGATTGGGCAATTTGAGCAAATCTTCCAAATTCAGATAACGGTTATCGGGAATTAAATCTTTCTCTTGAATATGAAACATCTCCCGTATAAATTGCAAGTAATCGCTCGGCATTCGCTTGTCATATACAAAACGACTCAATTCGCCGATTTTTCTCTTTCTGATTTCCTTCTTAATGGTCTCGAGCAGGTTAATTTTCGACTCGTCCTCATCCAAGAGAATATCCGCATCGCGAGATACTTTGACGTTGTAGCATCCTTCTACCGTATAGCCGGTGAAAATATCTTGTAAGTTAGCCGAAAGCACGTCTTCCGCAAACATATAATAATATTTCCCGCCTATGGGCGGCAGTTCAATGAAACGCGGTATTTTTGCATACGGCGTTTTGATGATGGAATAAAATCGTTCGTCGGTTTTATTCTTTCGTAATTGAACAAACTGATACAACCGTTTGTCCCGAATAAAAAAGCAAATCTCATTTTTTAACAACAGTACCGGTTGCAGAAAAGGATAAATTTCTTCCTCAAAATAGGTTTTGATAAATTTCCGATGTTCCGGTTTGGGTTCGTCATTCATGTATAGAATGATATTTTTTCGTTCAAGCTCCGGTAATATTTGGGTTTGAAAGATTCTGAAAAATTCCTGTTGTTGCCGAGTAACTTCCGTATTAATTGCTTCGAGTATTTGTTCGGTTTCGGAAGGGTCCTCTTTCAAGCGTATCTTCTGTAAGATTACATTTCGATGTTCCGCTACTCTGATTTCATAAAATTCTTCGAGATTAGATGCGTGGATAGCAAGAAATTTGATTCTTTCATAAATGGGTAAACTTACATCTTCCGATTCGAGAAGTACCCGATAATTAAATGACAACCAACTGATGTCGCGATTAAAATAAGCATAGGGTTGTTCCTTCGATTTTTCATTCATGGGCATAAATTTTTCATTCTTGCGCGTAAAATTATTAATTTTGCTTCAAATTTCAATGACTTTATGCTAAAAATTGGTGTTATTTCAGATACACATGCCTATTGGGATGATAAATTTGCCGATTATTTTTCCGAATGCGACGAGATATGGCATGCCGGAGATATTGGCAGCGAGGACGTTCTGAATCGTTTGAAAAGAATCAAACCGGTTCGGGCGGTTTACGGAAACACGGATGATTATTTGATTCGGATGCGTTGTCCGGAAACGCTGCGATTTCGGGTAGAAGAGGTTGATGTTTTGTTGACGCATATCGGCGGTTATCCCGGAAACTATGCGCCGCAAATCCGCCGGGAAATTTATGCCTCGCCTCCTACCCTATTCGTCTGCGGTCATTCGCACATTGTGAAGGTAATGTTCGATAAATCCTTAAAAATGTTGTGCGTCAATCCGGGCGCAGCAGGCATGTCGGGATTTCATCAAGTACGCACCCTCCTGCGGTTCGTAATTGACGGCAGCGTGATCAAAGATATGGAAGTGATTGAATTAGATTTCTATCTCAATCGCAAAACATCCCCTTCGGTCGGAACATAATCCGAATCTTTTTTATTCATCTTGTACAGATGTTTCATTTGAATACCGTATCGTTGAGAAATGCTGTGCATGGATTCTCCTATTTTCACAAGATGTTCGAAATAAGGTTTATCCGCTTTCTTCTTCTTTTTTTCTAAGTAAACAATATCGCCTTTTTCAAGCGGAAAATCTTCCGGAACCTCATTGTATTTGATCAGATCTTTTACTTTAAATCCGGTATCATCGGCTATTTGGTCAAAACTATCGTTAGCTTTAGCAATGACATAAATCAAATTGTAGGTTCGATAGACGTCTCGAAGTAATACCGGAGTTTTTTTCTTTTTCTTTTCTTTAGCCTTTTGAGTTGTACTTTTCGGAGCAGCTTTTTCATCGTATTTATACAACTCATACGCTTCAATCATTTGAATTAACTTATTGGCATATCCTCTATCGGTCGCATATCCGCAGGTTTGCAATCCTTTGGCCCACGCCGTATAATCCCGGATGTCGTAGGTAAATAAAACCGCATAACGCGAATATTGCCGTAAGAACTTTGCATGGTCTTCATACGAATCTTCCACGGTCTTGTATTTCCGAAAACAATCGTTAGGGCCGTCGTCTTGACGGTAAACCCGTTCGCCCGTCCAATCCGAATGGCATTTGATTCCGAAATGATTATTGGATGCTCTTGCCAACTCGCTCAGACCGGCGCCGGACTCAATAATTCCTTGCGCTAAAGTAATCGAGGCCGGAATTTTGTATTTATTTCTATGCTTAACCGCTATATCGCTATATTTGTTGATATAATCTATATTCACTTGAAGCTTTCTTTGAGCCGGCAACGTAAAATTAAACCCCAAAAGAAAACAAAAAAACAAAAATAAATACAAGTGTATTCTCATTTAATAAAACTTTAACTATATTTGTAAAATAAAAATAATCAGTAAATCTGATGAATTAATCAACTCATAAGCGAATGAAAAATTTCAATATCACCGCAAAGATACAAATTTGCAGTTATGATGAGCTACATCCGGAAGAAAAAAAACTGATTGATTGCTCAAAAGAGGCTTGTTCACGGGCATACGCTCCTTATTCGCAATTCCGGGTAGGAGCTGCCGCTTTATTGGCAAACGGAGAAATCGTTACCGGAAGCAATCAAGAAAATGTTGCATTTCCTTCGGGATTATGCGCGGAACGAACCGCGCTGTTTTACGCTAATTCCCAATATCCGGAACATGCAGTCAGGTCTTTGGCTATTGCCGCTTATACGCAAGGCGATTTTGTTGATAAACCCATCTCGCCATGCGGCGCTTGCCGGCAAGTAATTCTTGAAACGGAAATGCGTTACCAGAATCCGGTTCGAATTTTTCTTTACGGAAAATCCGAAATTTACATTATAGAAGGAATCAAAGATTTACTTCCGCTTGCGTTTGATGCAATAGTGACGAGTGACGAGTAACGAGAATAATATTTATTTAAACTTTTTTATATGGAAAACAAAGTAACCAAACTTTTGAAAATACAATACCCTATCATTCAAGGAGGAATGGTGTGGTGTTGCGGATGGCGATTAGCGTCGGCAGTGAGCAATAACGGCGGATTAGGCTTAATCGGCGCCGGTTCGATGACTCCGGATTTATTACGCGAGCATATTCGAAAATGCAAAGCCGCTACTCAATTGCCTTTCGGCGTAAATGTTCCTCTGATTTACCATGAAATAGAAGGAATAATGAAAGTCATAATTGAAGAAGAGGTAAAAGTTGTTTTCAGTTCGGCCGGAAATCCGAAAACATGGACGAAACTACTGAAAGAAAACGGAATAACGGTTGTCCATGTCGTTTCAAGCTCCAAATTCGCTCAAAAAGCCGAAGAAGCCGGCGTTGACGCTGTTGTCGCCGAAGGTTTTGAAGCCGGCGGACACAACGGACGCGAGGAAACGACTACATTAACGCTCATTCCGCAAGTGAGAAAAGCGATTGGTTTACCGCTTATTGCAGCCGGAGGTATCGCTTCCGGAGCCGGCATATTGGCTGCCATGAGTCTGGGCGCCGACGGCGTACAAATAGGCACGCGTTTCGCCTTGTCTGAAGAAAGTTCTGCCCATGAAGATTTCAAACAATTATGTACTTCGTTGAAAGAAGGCGATACTTTGCTTTCGTTGAAAAAACTTTCGCCGACCCGTTTGATAAAGAACGATTTTTTCAATTCGGTACAAGAAGCGGAAGACAGAGGCGCCAATGCCGAAGAACTCCAAACTTTATTGGGTCGCGGACGTTCCCGCTTGGGAATTTTTGAGGGAGATTTGAAAAACGGAGAACTCGAAATCGGTCAGATCGCTTCACTTATTCAAACCGTCGAACCGGTAGAAGCGATTATGAAAGCATTGATTGCGGAATACAACCAATGTTTGGGTAATTTGAAGAGGCTGTAATTAGTTGTAATTAGAAAAACGACAACAAAATCATTTGCTATTTTGTGCAAACCGGCGATTATTTTTCCGCATTGCACTTTTCTCGGTTTTTCCACTCCGAAACTATAATGACTGAATTGAACGGCATTTATTCCGGACGTTTTTGCTGTTGTTCTTTATCGTAAATAATTATTTTTCATTTACTAACAATTTCAATCCATAATCTTTGTAAAAAGGAAATTTCAAATCGGAACTGATAATCGTATGTCTATCAGAAATAGTTTGGGCTATAAGGAGTCTGTCGAATGGGTCATTATGCGCTTTTCCATTGATATTAAGAATCGGCAATTTTTCTAATGCTTTAATGTGCCTAACTTCAATAGGAACAATATTTATCTGCATCCTCTCCAAAGAGTTAATAATTTTCTCAACATCATAATCAAGTTGAATCTTTTTAATAGATTGTAAAATAACAATTTCACGTATGGACTCAACACTTACACAATACACATGTTGGAAATATTCAATATTTTCCCTAATATCCTTATTCAGATGGTCGCTTTTTTTCAGCAACCAAATCAGAATATGTGTATCTAACAAATATCTATTCATAAACCCAAATTGAAAATATCCTCATTTTCATCATAATGGATTTTCCCTTCCATCCAACCCCATAATCCTCTCGGCTTAATTCTATCTTTTGCGGACATTTCTTTTTTTACCGATTTGGCAACTTTTTTCTTTCTCTTTTTTTCTTTTTCCATATTTTCCATGCTTTTTGTATTTTATATTGCAAAGATAAATAAAAAATTTCTTTTAAAACATTTTCTTCACTCTTTCAATTCCGGCGACCAAGACGTCAATTTCTTCTTCCGTATTGTAAAAAGCGAACGAAGCGCGCAAGGTACCTTCGATTCCCAAGGCATTCATCAACGGCTGAGCGCAATGGTGTCCGGTGCGAACGGCAATTCCTAAACGGTCAAGCAACATCCCCATATCATACGGATGAATCCCCTTCACCAAGAATGAAACAACCGGACTTTTATGTTTTGCGTTCCCGAAAATTCGCATACCTTCGATTTGCTGCATTTTTTCCGTTGCATACCGAAGGAGTTTTTCTTCTTGAAAGCAGATGTTTTCCAAACCTATACTTTCGATATAACGAATGGCTTCACCCAAAGCGGTCGAACCTACGTAATCGGGAGTTCCGGCTTCGAACTTAAAAGGCAATTCGTTGTAGGTCGTTTTTTCAAACGTCACGTTTGCAATCATTTCTCCTCCACCTTGATACGGAGGCAATTGTTCCAAGCGGTTTTCTTTGCCGTATAACACGCCGATGCCTGTCGGTCCGTACATTTTGTGAGAGGAAAATACCAGAAAATCACAGTCCAAAACTTGTACGTCTATCGGAATATGCTGTACCGACTGTGCAGCGTCTATCAAAACCGGAACATTCCGCGAATGCGCCAAACGAACAACGTCTTTCACCGGATTGATTGTTCCCAATACGTTGGAAGCATGAGCTAAAGCAATGAGCTTGGTCTTGGGAGAAATTAATTTTTCCATGTCTTCCAATCGGATTTCTCCGGTTTCGGTAATCGGAACAACTTTCAAAACAACGCCGGTAATGTCCCTTTGAATTTGCCAAGGGACAATATTCGCATGGTGTTCCATTGCCGTAATGATGATTTCGTCGCCCGGCTTGCATTGCGACCGACAGAAACTGCTTGCTATCAAATTAATGGATTCCGTTGCCCCGCGAGTGAAAATAATTTCATTGGAAGAGGAAGCGTGGATGTAACGTTGTACCGTTTTTCGCGCTTCTTCATGCGATTCGGTCGCCAATTGGCTCAAACGATGAACGCCCCGGTGAATGTTCGCATTAATGGTAGAATAAACTTCTTCTATTTTCCGAATAACGCTCAACGGCTTCTGGGTAGTAGCGGCATTATCGAAATACACCAAAGGTTTTCCATAGACTTCCCGCGAAAGAATCGGAAAATCGGCGCGTATGATTTCACTATTTAAATACATTCTTGACATTTTATTAATTCACCTCTTAATCGTTTTTCTATCAATAGCGTTAATCGGTCTCGCAATCCTTCCAAACGAATCCCTTTCAAGACATCGCCGGTGAATGCAAATTTCAGCATTAAGATGGCTTCTTCCTTCGAAATTCCCCGTGAACGCATATATAACAATGCCGCTTCGTCCAATTGTCCGGTAGTCATCCCGTGCGAACATTTTACATCGTCGGCATTGATTTCCAACTTAGGTTGGGAATACATCCGACAGAGACGATTACCCAACAAATTGCGGTTGCTTTGGTAGGCTTCCGTCTTTTGCGCATTCGGCGACACAATTATCTTTCCGTTGAAAACGCCGGTGGCCTCTTCATCCAAAAGATATTTAAATAATTCGTTACTTCGACAATCACTTGCATGATGATTAATAAGCGTAAAATTATCAATGGTTTGTTGCGCGTCGGCGATTGCTAAACCGGAAAGATAGGTTTCCGCTCGTTTTCCGGTCAAATCAATTTGATAATTATTGCGAGTGAAGCCATTGCTTAGCGTAATATTGTTAAGAATAACCGAAGAGGAAGCCGATTGCCGGACAAAATTATTGGTTAAGCGAACCGTATTCCCGCCGCTTTCTTCCAATTCATAATAATCGAAAAAAGCATTTTCGCCGGCATAAATTTCGGTTACTTGTGTAGCTGCCGACATCACTTTGTCGTCGTTCGTATGATCGCAAATCAGTAATTTCGCTTGAGCGCCTCGTTCCAAAATAACGAGTATGCGTCGGTTAATCAACGAATCAACATTGCCTGCGGAAATATTCGTTAATTGAACGGCCTTTTCAAGAACAACATTTTCGGGAACATACAATACGTATCCGTCTTGAACGAACAGGGTGTTGAAAGCAGTTAAGCCATCGCCGTTTTGAGAAGCCGGTTGATTATAGTAACGTAAAAACAAATCGGGATGCCGTTCTGCAAAAATATTGAGACTCCCCAAATAAACGCCGGACGGCAAATCTTTTTCCGGTTCTTGAAAAAAATGACCGTTGACAACAAAATATTTATAAGCATTCAGATTCGGTACATTGCAATAAAATACTTTATGCGGATTGATTCCGGGCTGTAAAAGATTCAGGTAAAAACCCAAATCATCTTTCAATAAACCGGCGACATCCGTATATTGATAATCCTCCGATTGATATATCGGAAAACCTGTCCGGCTGAAAGTTTCAAAAGCTTTCTCCCGGAAAGAATTTAACAAAGGAGAGCAAAATTCGTCAATTTTTTGCCGCTCGGAAATGAAGAAATCAATGTACTGTTTCATTTTAGCCAATCGTATCCTTTTTCTTCCAGTTCGAGCGCCAACTCCGGATTACCCGTTTTGATAATCTGTCCGTGATACAAAACATGTACGAAGTCGGGCTTGATATAATCCAATAATCGCTGATAATGAGTGATGACAATCGTTGCATTATCAGTTCGCTTTAATTGATTGACTCCATGAGCCACAATGCGCAATGCGTCTATGTCCAAACCGCTGTCGGTTTCATCGAGAATAGCCAAGTCCGGGTCGAGCATAGCCATTTGGAAGATTTCGTTGCGTTTCTTCTCTCCTCCGGAAAATCCTTCATTGACAGAACGATTGACTAAATTCTTATCCAACTCGACGATGGATTGTTTTTCGCGCATCATTTTGAGAAATTCGCCGGCGGTCAACGGCTGTTCCCCTTTGCGTTTGCGATGTTCGTTAACGGCGGTACGCATAAAGTTCACCATACTTACGCCCGGAATTTCCACCGGATATTGAAAACTCAGGAATATTCCCAAACAAGAGCGTTCTTCGGGGGATAATTCCAACAAGTTTTGCCCTTTAAAAACGATTTCGCCTTTAGTTACTTCAAAAGCGGGATTTCCAACCAAAACAGCCGCCAGCGTACTTTTACCCGAACCGTTCGGCCCCATGATTGCATGCACTTCGCCTGTCTGAATTTCTAAATTCAAACCCCTCAATATTTCTTTCCCGTTGATGGAAGCATGTAAATCTTTTATTTTCAGCATATTGTTTTATTCGTATTTTTCTGCATTTATTGCAAAGATAAAACATTTAATTTAAAACTGCAACTGCTTCAGAAAAGATAAAACACGGATATATGAAAATTGAAAAAGTGTCATTCTGCTCGATGTCATTCTTTTACCGTCGTAATTTCAATTTCGGCGCTCGTTAAATTTTCCGATTCCGCTTTCAATTTTACAACGCCGGCTGTTTTATTTGATTGAATCACAGCCAACGCTTTGCCGTTGAACAGTTTTCGTTCCGGTTTTTTCAAAGAAACGGAACCGGTCGGATCTCCATTGTCTGTTCCGGCAATGGTTCCGTTTCCGTCTATGTGAAACCGAATGAAATTATCGGCGATTGGAACGACATTTCCTTCTTTATCCAATACTTCCACTGTAACAAAAGATAAATCCTTTCCATCGGCTTTAATCGTTGACCGGTCGGCGGTAAGTCGGACAGAAGCCGGTTCGCCTGCGGTTTTTATTTCGCTTTCCAACACTTGTCTCCCATCCTTATACGATACGGCTTTTAATGTTCCCTTTTGAAAAGGAACCCGCCAGCAAACATGAAAAGTATCTTCCGGCTTGGATTTTCGTCCCAATGATTCGCCGTTCAGAAAAAGTTCTACCTCATCTGCATGATTATAATAAGCCCAAACGTCTATCGTGTCTCCTTCGTTCCAATTCCAATGAGGAAAAACATGCAATACTACCTCCTTTTCATTCCATTCGCTCTGATACATATAATAAACATCTTTGGGAAATCCGGCCAAGTCAATAATACCGAAATAAGAACTGCGCGAGGGCCACCAAAAAGGAGTGGGTTCACCCAGATAATCAAATCCCGTCCATACATACATTCCCGCAATGTAATCGTTGTTTTTAACTATTCCCCACGACTTTTCATGTGTAGAACCCCAGGGTACATGACAATTGTCGTATGCCGAACATTGATGAACCGGTTGATCAAACGAAGTATCCCCTCTTGGAGGCCATACATAAATGCTATCCGAGGGCATCTTGTAATAACCGCGAGACATCAACGCGGAAGTAGATTCGGTTATAACAAACTTTTGATTGGGATACCGCTGTTGAAAGCCGGGATTAAGCCAATCATTTTCGTGATAATTAAAACCGATGATGTCCATGGCGCCCGATTGAAAAAGATGGTTGTAAAGGTTTGTTTCATTGTTTGCAGATGTGACCGGGCGGGTAGGATCTAAATTTTTTACCATATCGGCAAGCTTTAACGTAAGTACCGAATTGACATCCATCTCTTTGACACTTGTATCTTTGAGGTTTAATATATGAGAAAAGTTCAAGAGTAAATCAGCCTGTTGCATATTTAAAGTATCGGCTTTGATATCCGACCATTGTTCCAATATTTCATTCCCGATGCTCCACATAACAACGGAAGGATGATTGCGGTCTCTCAAAATGAAGTCGGTTAAATCCTTTTCGTGCCATTCGGGGAAATCGCGGCTGTAGTCAAAAGGCGTTTTCTTCTTGCGCCACATATCGAAAGCTTCGTCCATCACAATAAATCCCATTTTATCACATAAATCGAGTAATTCGGGAGCCGGCGGATTATGAGAGGTACGAATACTGTTGCAACCCATTGCTTTCAAGATTTCCAATTGGCGTTCGATTGCACGATAGTTCACGGCGGCGCCGAGACATCCCAAATCGTGATGATTGCAAACCCCTTTTAATTTTACCGGTTCCCCGTTCAGAAAGAAACCTTTATCAGCATCGAAAGAAAACGAACGAATACCGATAGGCGTTTCATAATCGTCAATTATTTTCCCGTTTTGTTTTACTTGCGTTCGAATTTTATATAAATACGGATGATCAATTGACCAAAGTTGCGGATGATTAACCGATAAATTTTGTTCCGTTTCCGCAATATCATCGGGTGCCACGGCGACAGGATTGCTTATCTCCGTAATTGCTTTACCCGAAGCGTCAAGTAGCGTGGTGAGCAGCTCAATATCCGCCTTTTTTCCCGTAGTATTTTCCAATCGTGTCGCTACTTTTACTTTGGCAGATTGGGCTGAAACATCGGTAGTTGTAACGTAAGTCCCCCAATGATCCACATGCACCGGATTGACTATTACCAGCCATACATTGCGGAATATTCCCGAACCCGAATACCAACGGGAGTTCGGTTGTTCCGAATTGTCAACCCTTACTGCAATCACATTTTTTTCTCCTTTTTTAATATAGGGCGTAAGCTCATAACGAAACGAAATGTATCCGTAGGGACGTTCCCCCAACAGTTGGCCGTTAATCCACACCCGACTGTTTCTATAAACTCCGTCAAAGTCAATATATACATTTTTGTTTTCAAACGACCGGTCGGCGATAAATGTTTTTCTGTACCAGCCTATGCCTCCGGGTAAAGCTCCTCCTCCGGGAGAAGCCGGGTTATCGGCCGAAAAATCAGCTTCAATACTCCAATCATGAGGGAGATTAAGGGTTCGCCATTGCGAATCGTCGTATTTCTCGTTGCTTGCCGAAGAGTCGTCGCCGAGAAAGAACTTCCAATCTTCCGTAAAATCGTTGATTTGTCTTGTTGTAGGGCCATTTGCCGTACACGCATTAATTATCAGGATTATCCCCAACCATAAACTTGAACGAAATAAAAAAGGATTATGTTTCATGTCTCTCTTTATATTTTACTTATTGCCAACAAAATTAGATGAAATTACATAAAAATCCAAGTAAAAGAGATCTTTAAATTTTCATGTATTTTACGGTGACCCAATATCTGATTGGAAATTGGCAATCTGCGTTCCAAATAAAATTTTTCTTAATTTTTAACAAAAATAATTTGTTTTATTACGAATTATATGTATCTTTGCGAAAAATTCGTAGTAAAACGTCTATGCAAAAGCTCACAATACAGGAGGAAGAGGCCATGCAAATTGTGTGGAAAATCGGAAAAGGATTTATCAAAGACTTTTTGGAATTGTATCCGGAGCCTAAACCGCCCTATACGACTTTGGCTTCAATTATAAAAAAATTGGAAACCAAAGGATACGTAAAAAGCGTAAAATACCGGACAATTTATGAATTTCGTCCGGCAATATCCGAAAAGGAATATGCCAAAAAGTACATGTCTCATTTTGTGCGGGACTATTTCCGCAATTCGTACAAAGATTTAGTCGCTTCGTTCGTCAAGCAGAAGAAATTAAGCCCCGACGAACTGCGCAGTATTCTTGAAACCATTGATTTAGAAGAAAAGCAGTCATGTCGGAATTCTTAATATACCTGCTCAAGCTGAATTTCATCTTTTCGGTTCTATTCGCATTCTATTATTGGATTTTGCGAAAAGAAACGTTTTATACCTGCAACCGGGTATATGCGCTGACAGTTGCGGTTCTTTCATTGTTGCTTCCCGTGATAGATGGAGCTTTGTTTTTTCACGGTCATCCTACGCTTTTCCTTCCTCCGGCAATTGTTCCTTCGGATATTCAAGTGAGTGGAAACGCTCGCGGATTGTCTGTTGAGGATTGCATTACCGGATTTATTATCATAGGAATTGCATTGCTTGTCGGCAGATTACTTATTCAACTGATCAGTCTTTGGCGATTCAAAAAGCAAACAAGCGAGGGTATCATACATGGGATTCGGGTCAGAATATTCAACGAAAGGGAAAATCCGTTTTCGTTTTTCCATTGGATTTTTATCAATCCCGCAATACATCCCGACGTGGAACTTGATGAAATTCTTACGCATGAACAAGTTCACGTACAGCAATACCATACGATAGATATTCTTTTGTACGAAGCTTTTACGATTTTTTGTTGGTATAATCCTCTGGTTTGGCTGATGAAACAATATGTCAAACAAAATATCGAATTTATTGCGGACCGACAAGTTTTGAAAGCCGGACACAATAAATACAATTATCAGCGAAGTTTATTAAAAGCCAATCAAATATCGGGATTTTCTCTCTTGGCCACCGGATTGAATATCAACAATCTTCCGGTTCGGTTGGCCATGATGAATAAGCAATCCTCCCCGACCCTCCGGTTACTAAACTATGCTTTGCTCGTTCCGATTTGTTTGGGAATATTCTTTTGTATAAATATTCATGCGGAGAAATTGCCTGTAAAATCCATCATTAATTCCGGAAACGCAGTTTCGACAGAAGCGGGAATAACCATTGCATTCGATAAATACAAGCATGATTTCGGAACAATCCGGGAAAGCGACGGGAAAGTAAGTACGGTTTTTACATTTACCAATTTAGGCGATTCGCCTTTAATTATCTCTAAAGTTGAAGCTTCCTGCGGTTGTACCACACCCGAATGGACGCGAGAACCCGTAGCGCCGGGTGGACAAGGCTACATCAAAGCCACCTACGACCCGACAAACCGTATTTATTTCTTTGAACGATCGTTAACGGTTTATTCCAACGGGAACCCTTCAAAAATAGTTCTGTCTATTCAAGGAACTGCAATTAATCAATAATACTTAAAAAATGAAACTTATTATCAATGATAAATTCTCGCATATTAATCTACGAAAAAATCGTAACAAAATGAACTATTCGTAATAATTATTAATTTAAATGATCAAAAAAATGAAAACAAAAAGTATTTTTATTTCAGCGATTCCGGTATTTGCATTATTTATGCAGCTAAACGCTCAATCGGTTGAAAAACCGATTGAAGATTTACCGGTAAAATCTGTCGTTAATTCCTCAAATCAAGTGCAAGCTGAAGCAAGCATTGTATTTGACGAGTATAAGCACGATTTCGGAACAATCAAAGAAAGCGACGGGAAAGTAAGCGCTGTGTTTACATTTACCAATCGGAGCGATTCGCCTTTAGTTATCAGCAAAGTGGCGGTTTCCTGCGGCTGTTCTGCGGCCGAATGGACGCAAGAACCGGTCGCACCGGGCGGACAAGGCTACGTCAAAGCCACTTATGATCCGAAAAACCGTATCGCTTTTTTTAATAAATCGTTAATGGTTTATTCCAACGGGAATCCTTCGAAAACAACTCTGTCTATTCAAGGAACTGTCGTTAAGAAATAATTCATTTTTAAAAGCGCGCAGATGAAACGGATTGTAAATTTCCAACATCTGCGCGCTTCCGGAAATGACATTTCGCTGTCGTTCGAAATAAGGTTTAATATTTTGTAATCCGACTCGTCCGATAATCTGTTTCTATTCGACGGTTACCGATTTTGCCAGATTACGTGGCCGATCTACATCTCGGCCTTTATAAACCGCAATATAATAAGCCAATAACTGCAAAGGTACGGATGCTAAGACAGGCGATAAATGTTCGCACGTTCGAGGTATCTCAATAATATAGTCTGCAATTTTTCTGACGATATTATCATCGGGATTTATGATTGCTATTATCTTACCGCCTCGCGCCTTAATTTCTTGAATATTACTAATCGTTTTTTCATAGATTTTATCGGTAGTAGCAATGACCACTGTCGGCATTTCGCTGTCAATAAGAGCAATAGGTCCGTGTTTCATCTCTGCTATCGGATACCCTTCAGCGTGAATGTAGGATATTTCCTTGAGTTTTAACGCTCCTTCTAAAGCCGCAGGATAGTTGTATCCCCGACCTAAATAGAGAAAATTCCGAGCGTATGTGAATATTTTTGCAAGGTCTGCTATCTGATTATCCAATTGAAGAATATCGGCAATTTGTTCCGACAATTGACAAAGATGCTTTATCTTATCGAGATAAAATTCTTGCGATATTGTTCCTTTATGATGTCCGAGTGTAAGAGCAAGCATCATAAGCACGGTAACCTGCCCGGTAAATGCCTTTGTTGAAGCAACTCCTATTTCGGGGCCGACATGAATATAGGCTCCCGAATCGGTTGCACGAGCAATAGATGAACCAACAACATTACAAATACCGAATATAAAGGCCCCTTTACTTTTAGCAAGCTCAACGGCAGCAAGCGTGTCTGCGGTTTCACCCGATTGCGATATAGCTATAACAATATCGCCTTTATTGATAACAGGATTTCGATAACGAAACTCCGAAGCATATTCCACCTCAACCGGAATACGACACATGTCCTCAATAAGATACTCGCCTATAAGTCCGGCATGCCAAGAAGTGCCGCAAGCTACGATGATTATCCGTTTCGCATTGATAAATATTTCTTTATTATCTATCACTCCCGATAAAACAACGTTTGTCATTTCGACATTTACTCTCCCGCGGATAGCATCCGTAATAGTCTTCGGTTGCTCAAATATCTCTTTAAGCATAAAATGCGGATAACCTCCTTTTTCAAGCTCCGAAATACTTAATTGCAATTGCTTAATATCTATATCGGACTCATTGTTATCAATATCGAAAATTCTAAGCCCGTGGTCGAGTGAAATGTCCGCAATTTCATCGTTATTCAGATAAACAACCTTATCGGTATGTTCTACAATCGGAGTGGCGTCCGAAGCAAGAAAAAACTCCCCTTGTCCGATACCGACTACCAAAGGACTGCTTTTCCGGGCTGCAATGATTCTTGTTTTATTGCCCTTCTCAATAATTGCAATAGCATAAGCTCCGACAAGTTCCCGAAGCGCCCGTCTGACAGCTTCCGGCAACGAACACCGATTGGTGTTTTGTATATATTCTATAAGCTGAACAATAACCTCACTGTCCGTATCACTCTTAAAAGTATAGCCGTTAGCTTGAAGCGCCTCCTTCAAAAGAGCATAGTTTTCTATAATCCCGTTATGAATGATTGCAAGATTTCGACTTTCCGAGTAATGAGGGTGAGCGTTAATGTCGTTTGGTTCTCCATGAGTTGCCCATCGCGTGTGGGCTATGCCGACATGTCCGCCGGTATCTTTTGATTGCATAATGCGCTCCAATTCTGCGACTTTTCCTCTGCTTTTATATATTTTCAAATCGCCGTCTTCTGATATAAGCGCAACTCCGGCGCTGTCATATCCGCGATACTCCAAACGATGCAAACCTTTAATTAATATCGGATATGCCTCTTTATTTCCAATGTAACCTACTATACCGCACATAAAATTATAAATTATCAATCAAACATCAATCAAGCGTGATAAATTTCCACAAATATAGTTGTATATATTTAAATTATCAACTTTAACGGGATATTCTATGATTTTAATGAAGAATATGCGCCATGATGTGTAATATTATATTAATTTTGCATCCATACTTTATACTGTTTACACAGATGAACAAGAAAAAAGCACATTTAATCCTTGAAGACGATACTGCGTTTCAAGGATTTTCTTTTGGCAGCAGTACCTCAGTTTCGGGCGAAGTAGTTTTCAATACTGCAATGACGGGCTATCCGGAAAGTTTAACCGATCCGTCATACCGTGGTCAGATATTGGTTTTGACCTATCCGTTGATTGGCAACTACGGTGTTCCGCCGATGACAACGGAGGGAGGATTGCCGCGATTTTTCGAGTCGGACAAAATCCACATCAAGGCGCTCGTAGCTTCGGATTATTCATTTGAGTACAGTCATTGGAACGCCGTAAAAAGCCTTGATGAGTGGCTCCGGGAGTTTGATATACCGGCCATTTACGGTGTTGATACCCGGCAGATAACTAAAATTATCCGGGAAAGGGGCGTTATGCTCGGTAAAGTTGTTATCGAGGGAAACGATGAACCGAAGGAGTTTGACGATCCCAACAAGAAAAATCTTGTAGCAGAAGTAAGTTGTAAAGAAATTGAAAATTACGGCAACGGCGATATAAAAATAATTCTGGTTGACTGCGGCTGTAAGTACAACATTATCAGATGTCTTGTCAATAGAGGAGCGACAGTTATCAGAACGCCTTGGGATTATGATTTTACGAAACTCGATTATGACGGAATTATGCTCAGTAACGGTCCCGGCGACCCTGCTATGTGCGGAGCAACTGTCGCCCATATCAAGAAAGCAATAGCAACAGGCAAACCGATATTCGGAATATGTCTCGGCAATCAACTCCTTTCGCTTGCTGCCGGCGCGACAACTTACAAGTTGAAATACGGACACCGCAGCCACAATCAACCGGTACTTGAGGTCGGAACGAATCATGCGGTTATCACGTCGCAAAATCACGGATACGCTGTTGATACCGCAACCCTTGACAAAGAATGGGAATCCTGTTTCGTCAATCTTAACGATGGAACGAATGAGGGTATCCGTCATAAATTCCAACCATTCTTTTCCGTACAGTTTCACCCCGAAGCATCAAGCGGACCGAATGACACGGAATATCTGTTCGATAAATTTATAGCGTTATGCAAGAGATAAAAAAAGTTTTACTGCTCGGATCGGGAGCCTTGAAAATCGGAGAAGCCGGCGAGTTTGATTATTCGGGTTCGCAGGCGTTGAAAGCGCTCAAAGAGGAGGGCATCTGCACGGTTTTGATAAATCCCAACATCGCAACGATTCAGACTTCGGAAAATATCGCCGATAAAGTTTATTTTTTACCCGTAACTCCCGATTTTGTCGAACAAGTCATTGATAAAGAACGACCGGAAGGAATCCTGCTTGCCTTCGGCGGACAAACGGCGCTCAACTGCGGAGTGAAACTTTATCAAAGCGGTGTTCTTGAAAAGTATAATGTCCGCGTGCTCGGAACGCCGGTTCAAGCAATTATTGACACCGAAGACCGTAAAAAATTTGTCGGGAAGTTAGACGAAATAGCCGTTAAAACCATTAAGAGCGAAGCCGTAACCACAGTCGAAGATGCCAAACGAGTGGCAAAAGAATTGGGCTATCCGATAATTATCCGCGCCGCCTACACGCTCGGCGGTTTGGGCAGCGGTTTTTGCGATAACGAAGCGGAACTCGACGGGTTGGCGGCAAAAGCCTTTACCTATTCCCCGCAAATATTGGTCGAAAAGTCGCTCAAAGGATGGAAAGAAGTTGAATATGAAGTGGTTCGCGACCAATATGATAATTGTATTACCGTCTGTAATATGGAAAACTTCGACCCGTTGGGTATCCATACCGGAGAGAGTATCGTAGTCGCTCCGTCGCAGACGCTCACAAACTCGGAGTACCACAAACTCCGTCGCTTAGCAATTAAAATCATTCGTCATATCGGCATTATCGGAGAATGTAATGTACAGTACGCCCTTGATCCCGCTTCGGAAGATTACCGGGTGATAGAGGTTAATGCACGTCTGAGTCGTTCGTCGGCATTGGCATCGAAAGCGACAGGCTATCCGCTCGCTTTCGTGGCTGCAAAGTTAGGATTAGGCTATGGACTGTACGAATTGAAAAACACGGTTACCCAAGCTACAACAGCCTGCTTCGAGCCGGCATTGGATTATGTGGTATGCAAAATCCCACGTTGGGATTTGGGTAAATTCAAAGGCGTTTCACGCGAATTAGGCTCATCAATGAAATCAGTCGGCGAGGTTATGGCAATCGGTCGTAATTTTGAAGAAGCGATACAGAAAGGTTTGCGAATGATCGGTCAGGGAATGCACGGCTTTGTGGCAAACAAAGACCTCGGCGCCGACAATATTGACGAACAATTGTCGAACCCTACCGACAAGCGGATTTTCGTTATTGCCAATGCCTTTCACAAAGGCTACAATGTAGATACCATCCACTCGCTGACCAAAATAGACAAGTGGTTTTTGCATAAATTAGACGGCCTGTATCGTCTCGACCAGACGCTGAAAGGATTTAACAAGGTAGAGGACATCCCGTTGGATCTGCTTCGGGAGGCAAAACAAAAAGGTTTTTCCGATTTTCAAATAGCGCGTATCATATACGGCGAAAACATAGACGTTAATGCCCGAATGGATTTGGTCAGAACATACCGCAAAGCGCAAGGCATTGTTCCGGTGGTTAAGCAAATAGACACCTTAGCTGCGGAATATCCGGCAATGACCAATTATCTCTATTTGACCTACAACGGAACAGTGCACGATGTGGATTTTGCGTGCGACAATCAAAGTGTTGCGGTGTTGGGTTCGGGCGCATACCGCATAGGCAGTTCGGTAGAGTTTGACTGGTGTTCGGTAAATGCAGTCAATACCTTGAGGCAAAACGGACTGAAAGCTATCATGATTAATTATAACCCCGAAACGGTTTCGACCGACTATGATATGTGCGACCGACTCTATTTTGACGAACTGACGTTAGAGCGGGTTTTGGATATTACCGATTTGGAACAACCGCGAGGAGTGATCGTTTCCGTTGGAGGGCAAATTCCCAATAACCTCGCGACACGCCTCGACAGCCACCACATACCTATACTCGGAACTTCTGCCGACAATATTGACAAGGCGGAAGACCGGCATCGTTTTTCACAAATGTGCGACGATTTGGGTATTGACCAACCGCGATGGAAAGAATTAACTTCACTTGATGATATTTACGATTTTGCAGATAAAGTAGGCTTTCCGTTGCTCATACGTCCTTCGTATGTACTATCCGGAGCGGCTATGAATGTGGTCAGTAATCGCGATGAATTGGAAGGATTTTTGACTTTGGCAACCAATGTCAGTAAGCAACATCCGGTCGTCGTTACGGAGTTTATCGAAAATGCAAAAGAGATAGAGATGGATGCGGTGGCGCGCGACGGCGAGGTGTTGATATACGCAATTTCGGAGCATGTAGAGTTTGCCGGCGTTCATTCGGGCGATGCGACAATGGTCTTCCCTGCTCAAAAACTCTATGTGGAAACGATGAGGCGAATTAAAAAAATCGCGCGACAGGTTGCCAAAGGATTGAATATTACCGGTCCGTTCAATATGCAGTTAATGGCTAAAAACAACGATATTAAAGTGATTGAATGTAACTTGAGAGCCTCCCGTTCATTTCCGTTTGTATCAAAGGTTTTGAAGGTTAATTTTATAGATATTGCCACAAAAGTAATGCTCGGACTTGAACCCGACATCCCGCATAAATCCGCTTTTGACCTCGATTATGTGGGTATCAAAGCCCCTCAATTCTCTTTCTCGCGACTGCAAAAGGCAGATCCCATTCTCGGTGTGGAAATGGCTTCAACCGGCGAAGTGGGTTGTATCGGCGAAGATTTTGACGAGGCGATTTTGAAAGCGATGCTATCGGTAGGTTATACCATTCCTCAAAAAAGTGTTTTGCTTTCTACGGGCGACAGTCGTTCAAAGGCGGATATGCTCCCGACAGTAAAAATACTGCAAAAGAAAGGATATAAAATATACGCAACCCGAGGAACAGCCGACTTTTTGGCGCCTAACGGCATCAACGCTACCGTCTTGCATTGGCCCGACTCTGACCAAAAGCCGAATACGCTCGACTATATCAAAGAACGAAAGATAGACCTCGTGGTAAATATTCCGAAAAATTTATCCAAAACAGAACTTTCGAACGACTATACGATTCGCCGCTCGGCAATTGATTTCAATATACCGTTGATAACGAATGCACGTTTGGCGAGCGCTTTTATCAATGCCTTTTGCCGTATAGAGCGCAGTGAGATAAGTATTAAAAGCCGGGAAGAATATCGGTAAATAAAACAAAAAGATTGGAGATAAAAAATAATACTGATTCTGATGATGAAAACAATCCGATTCGATAAAATGCAGGGAACCGGCAACGATTATATATATGTTGATGCGCGGAGCGAAACGGTAGAAAATCCGGAATCGCTGGCCGTGAAAATCAGCGATCGCCATTTCGGAGTGGGTTCCGACGGTCTGGTATTGATTATGAACTCCACGACAGCCGATTTTCGGATGAGAATGTTCAATGCCGACGGCTCGGAGTCGGCCATGTGCGGAAATGCTTCCCGGTGCGTCGGCAAATATGTTTACGAGAAAAGATTAACAGACAAAACGGAGATAAAACTCGAAACAAATTCGGGTATAAAAACATTACGGTTGAAAATTAACGAAAGTAAAGTCCAAAAGGTAAGCGTAGATATGGATATTCCCCTTCTGGAAGCGGAACAGATACCGGTCAACTATCCCGACGCGATGAACGTACCGATTGAAGGGATGAATTTTATCTGCCTTTCAATGGGAAATCCGCATGCCGTAACTTTTATGGATAATGTGGCTGAATTAAATATCGAAGAAATAGGCAGAAAAGTTGAAAATCACCATCTATTTCCCGAACGAACCAATGTGGAGTTTGCACAGATTATCTCTCCCGAACGAATCAGAATGAGAGTTTGGGAACGCGGTTCGGGCGAAACGCTCGCCTGCGGAACCGGAGCCTGTGCAACACTCGTTGCGGCAGTTCTCGGCGGAAAAGCGGAGCGAAAGGCAACCCTTGAACTACGGGGGGGAGAAGTTGAAATAGAATGGGATGAGAAAACAAACCGCGTGACGCTTACGGGCGGAGCAGAATGGGTATTTACGGGAGAATACAAGATATGATACGAATAAACGAAAATTTCAAAGCGCTTTCGGAGAATTATCTTTTCAGCGAAATAGCGCGAAAAATAGATGCGTATAAAGCGATTAATCCTAATGCCGATGTAATCTCGCTCGGTATCGGCGATGTAACCGAACCGCTTTGCGAAAGCGTAATCAAGGCGATACACTCCGCGGCAGATGAAATGGCCGACCGGGCAACGTTCAAAGGTTATGCGCCCGAGTGCGGTTACGATTTTTTGAAAATCGCCATACTCGAAAATGACTATCTCGCACGAGGTATTTCTCTGTCGAGCGACGAAATATTTATCAACGACGGAGCAAAAAGTTCGCTGGGGCATTTCGGAGACATTCTCTCCGTTGACAACATTGTAGCCGTGAGCGACCCGGTTTATCCGGTTTATATAGATACCAATGTAATGGAAGGACGTGCCGGGCAAAACCTACCCGACGGACGCCGGAGCAATATTGTCTATCTGGAATGTCCGCGCGAGAAGGAATTTACGGCTCAACTTCCCAATCGCCGCGCCGACGTGATTTATCTTTGCTCGCCGAACAATCCGACGGGGAGTGTGCTTAACAGGGAACAGCTCTCTGCGTGGGTCGAATACGCTAAAAAACACAAATCAATCATTCTCTTCGATTCGGCTTATGAGGCATATATCAGCGATCCTGCAATTCCGCATTCGATTTACGAAATTGAGGGCGCAAAAGAAGTGGCGGCAGAATTTCGCAGCTTTTCAAAGACGGCGGGATTTACGGGAATGCGATGCGGCTATACGATAGTACCCGAAGCGCTTGCCGCTTATGGCAGCAACGACGCGGCGGTTTCGCTCAATGCGCTGTGGCGAAGACATCAAAGCACGAAGTTCAACGGTACGGCATACATCGTACAGCGTGCAGCCGAAGCCGTTTACAGCAAACAAGGAAAACAACAAATCGCCGGTACGATAGCTTACTATATGAATAACGCAAAAACAATACTGGAAGGGTTAAAGTATGCCGGATTCAAAGCTTACGGCGGAGTGAACGCTCCTTATATCTGGCTCGAAATACCCCGCAATATGAACTCATGGACATTTTTCGACAAACTATTGAATGAATGTCAGGTAGTAGGAACTCCGGGAGTGGGATTCGGTCCGTCCGGTGAAGGATATTTTCGCTTAACGGCATTCGCAAAGGCTGAAAATGTAGAAAAAGCGATGGAACGAATAAAGCAATGGAAAATGTGATTCATCATTTAATTTTCAATGAAAATAGTGTAATGTTAAAATATTTTACATAGAATACAAAAAAATATATATAGACATAAAAACAAACGAAAATGAAACTTTTCATTCCTCGCGATTATCGTCCGCGATTAGTTCCGGAAACAATGGAACAGGCGATTAAGATGCTAAAAGGTACATTTCAAGAAGAATTATCCTCAAAACTGGGTTTACGTCGCGTAACCGCGCCGCTGTTTGTACTTGCAGGTACGGGAATTAACGACGACTTGAACGGTACGGAACATCCCGTCAGTTTCTCGGTGACCGATATGGGCGGCGCTAAAGCCGAAGTGGTACATTCCCTTGCCAAGTGGAAACGAATGAAATTGGGAG
>WRFZ01000153.1 GCA_009778655.1 Candidatus Azobacteroides sp. | reverse complement strand
TGTCCCGTCAACAAACGAAGAATCCGCTTTAAGCAAAACGATATTGGCAAACTCTAAGGGTTCTTTCGTATGGGAATCAACGATAGTTCCCGATAACTTGATTTGCGCCGAAATCCCTGTAGTAAGAAGGAATAATAGAGCGACGATAAATTTAGTTTTGTGATACATAATACACCTGATTTTTTATTTTTCAGCTCAAAATTAGATGTATGTACCCATGCGTTCAAATTATTTAGACGAATGGGAATATTTGCTTGATAAACGGGAAGAAGCGTTTCGTGCATTCGTTTAAGAGCCGCAAGATTAACCATCTGAAATTGGCTGACAACGGTTTTTCCCAATTCTGTTTTGGGCGATATGACGATTTCATTTCTAACAGCATTGACATCGGGCAAATACCAGCATTTTTTTGATCCACTCCATTTAGCTGTAGAGAATTTCTCCTTCAATTCTTTTTTTTTGCAATATCAAATTACATATGAAATGTATAAATATGATATTTTTGTTTCAATATTCATCAATTAATAATTTTGATTATTAAATGACATACGCATTTTTAATATAAATTTTCTAAAAAGAATAAATAAAATATACTAACTACGCATTAAAAATAAAAAATAATAATTAGTTTATAAATATTTTCAATTATATGTCATAAATATTATAAATATATTGTATTTTTGCGTATATTTAAGAGATCGCGGCAAGCGGCGGACAGCGTAGCGGGACAATGACAAATTAAGAATGAAAAATAAATTAAAATCATACAATGAACGGATTATTATCAATTTTATTAGGTGCAATCGTAGGTGCAATTCTTAGTTATCTGCTACCATATATCGTAAAAACTGTAATATTCATTTTCAAGAGGAAAAGTCCCACAATAGTGTGTGGAGAATGGGTTAGTTATATATGGTGGACTAAAAATGGGAAAATAGAATTTGCTGAAACAAAGGTCGACATTAAGAAAGGTATATTATCAGAATATTATGCAACTTATTCAGATGCAAATGCTACCTATTTCGGGAAAGCACATATGGAATGCAACAATCTTTGTATAAATGCGTCTCATAAAAATGTGAAGGTTTCGACTGTATATGAAGGAACTATTGATATCAGATATGATTTATCAACAATTGAGAACAAGAACCAACTATTTGGATTTTGGCTTTCAAGAAACGCAGATAAAAAAGTATCATGTGGAGGTGCCATATTGTCAAGAAAAGAAAAAGAAATTGATATAAGTCAAAGTTTAGAAATTATTAAAAATCAATTCAACATTAACACAGATGTTCCTGTGTTATCTTTATTATATTAATCAAAGGATATTCAAGAAATGAAAATAATAGAAAAACGCCAGCAGTTAACGAGTTCCTATGTTTGTATTCGAATAGACTAAGTAATTGTTCTGAAATAAAATGACTATATATGATATTTAATTTATTGAATCAAAGGAATAAATAAAATATAATGGTCAAGTTATTTCGAAACAATTACTAAGGCATATAAAAAAGCATAAGTCAAAAGTATTATTTAACTTTGAAAAATCAAAATTCAAGGAATTATTAAATAAATACAGATAACTTATGCAAAGACAAAGGAAGAAATTAAATTTTGAAGAACAAAAAATATTCATTGGAATGGATGTTCATAAAAAAGACCGGAAAGTGAAATTTATTAAAAATATTTAAAAATACGTCGTTTGGCTATATTTAAAATTGTTTTTAAACCATGACACCCATTTCGGTGTAATGGAATTTATAAAACGATGTTATTCATAATATTGCAAAAATATATCTATTAAAACGCCGAAGTCAAGAGTAACAGAAAACAAATCTTACAATCGTTCCAACGAATATCCTTCCTTTTTCCATGCTTGATAAATAAAAAATCGCATGATATTGTCGTTAACAATTAATTGATTTCATATAATATTTCGGCAATATCTTCAGCCGTAATTTTTTCAAAATCTTTTTCCAAAGGCGTAATAAATACGCCGCCCAAATCAACCGCAGCGGGACTGATTAATAAATTAGCTTCGCCCTCTGCGCTGTAACACGACGGACGGTGTTTTTTCCTCGGGAAAATACAAACGATCCATTTTGCAGCTTCATACCAAGTCAAGATATTCATCATCGGCTCGTCATCCTCCGGTTTTCGTTCCATCGCGTCGTAAATTTGCCGAAAACGGTCGAGTAGTTCTTCCTTATTATTCGATTCGATACTTATAGGATTATACATATTCCAATTCTTTTCTATGGGAAGAAAGCCTTTGTTTCCCGCTTGAAAATGGAAATGGTCGGGAGCGGAAGCTCCGCATTGGGGTCCGTTATAAAAAACGATATAATCGTCCAATAGCTGCGCTAAATCCAACATATCTCCAAAACGAGATGCGATTCGTTGAGGCGTATGCTCTATTGACGGTATCGTCAAGTGACGCGGAAAAATCGGGTAGGGATTAACCAATATCGTGTAACGTCCGTTGAAAGGTATTCCCTTTTGTTCCGGAGGACGGTTTTCCGCACAAAGAAAACATTTTCTTTCCCGAAGGGATTGCGCGTCCACCTTAGCAGCCGAAGAAATAATTCGTGCCGGATTGAACTGTACTTTGTATTCCCGCCCTTCTACTGCTAAGGTTTTAACTTTCACCTGTTTTAAGGCGTTGTAATTATTTTGGGCAAGCTCCCAATTTGACAATTGTTCGTCGAATAATTGATTGATCGTTGTATCATTCATTCGAATATTCTCTATATTATTTTTATTTCAGCGCTTTTTTATCTTCATTTATCAAACGGCGTTGTACTTTTTTCACATCTTCAGCAGGAGGTAGTTGTTCCGGCACAATACCACGGTCAAGTAATATTTTGCGTACAGCAGCGTTATTATCTACATGCTCCCGTTCAATAGGTTGTCGTCCTTTCAAGTCTTTATTCTGAACGTTTACACTTGTCATTTCTGCTGCAAGGTCCTTCGCTTTGATACTGACTGTCGGCAGAAAGTCGGCAATAGGACGACTATCAGGGACACTCATTTTCTTTTTTAACTGCAAAGTACTCAAATGGAATAATGCTTGGTCGCCTTTAGAACGGATAACAGCAAAACCTTTATCATCAACACCACGTTCATACAGTATGCTCGAAAGTTGTTTTTCCGTTTGGCTTAATTTCTCGCGAGCTTTAACTCGCTCACATTCAAGCATTCGTTGCTCAATAATCTCGGCGCGACGAGTTTGAACAGCGAAATATGTCTGAGCGAAAGCAACTTGCGTTTTTTGACTATCGCCATTTTGCGCAATTAAGTAGCATGCATAGCGCGTTAGAAGTATGTCATCTATCTGTTTCTCAGCACCTTTACCGAGCTTGATCATCTTACTGACATCAGTAAAATGATACTCGATTTTTCCCCCTGCTTGAATGCAAGCATTTTGGGCTTTTATCAGTACTTTTTCAAAATTTTGCCAATTGGAATAGCCTAAGAGTTCTTGTAATTCTCTGGCGCTCCAGCATTCTACTCCGTTTAATTCGTGGGCAACCGCCTCAAATTGTTTGAATAACATTTGAATTTCTTTTGTTTTCATATTTCTGTTAGGTTTCAGTTGTTTTTATAAGAATTTAAATTCAATCTTTTTTATTATCCAATAGCGTGGTTAAACTTTTCTTTCCCAAGTAAAACGCTTTTGCTTTTACTTGCTTGGCGTCGCAAGGAACAGGTTCTGTCCATACCATGGAATTTTCAGTCGGCTCACTACCGTCAATTGTATAACGGATGACGGCTCCCGGAATTGTGCTGTTGGCATATAATAATCCGGAGCGCAGAACAATACCGGGTTGCGCTATCCTGAAATTAATACCTTTTTTCGCTAAACGCGGTAATTCATAACGGGCGATTTTAGCATTATATTCCCGTTTGGCTGTCTCGTATTTCTGTTCGTTGTAAGGATTCGACCATTCCGGCTGAATATTCCATGCCCGTTCGACTAAGCCGAACATTTTCGGGAAACAAGTATATTCAATCTGTTCAAAACTGCGGAAAGTTTCCGCCCATAATTGGCCCTGCATTCCTTTAATTTGAACCTCCGCTCCTTTTGCCAAAGATGTTTTCCCTTTTGAAACGGTATTCATATCCACCGGCTGACCGCTTAAATTATTACGTACAGATTTATATATATCGTATGGTAACATATCAAAAGTGTTGTATTCGTTTACAAAGCCGCCCCAATATAAACCGGGTTCGCCCGGATGTTTGCTGTAAGACATATCCAAATAGAAATTGGTTACATTACAAAGAATTACCGGATATCCGGCATTGGCCAATTTATAAGGCAATTCATCGCCTTTCCATTCCGGCAGGGTATTCCAACAATAACTGAGAATGTTGCTTTTTGCGAATTTAGGATTAGGCGTGCCTTCGTGCACAGCGACTTCTTCCCATCCTGCCGGTTGGATATTCCGTTTAGACAACATAGGGAGTACTTGTTCCAAAAAATAATCTTTCAATTCCCTGATTTCCGTCATACCATGCGTTTTCATAAAGTCGCGGCAGATAACGGAGCCTTCCCATGCGCCGTGAGGCACTTCATCTCCTCCGATATGAAAAACAGTCATCTTTAGTCCGGCATCGGTGTACATTTTGTCTATTTCGTCAATGATTTTTTCAACGAAACGGTAGCTTGAAGGAAGAGCGACATTCATTACATTGTCCGTAAAATCTTGTGCGGAAATGTATTTGGAAGTATCCGCAAAATCAATTAAGAGATATTCCTCCGCTTTTTGTTTATCAGCGTCAATGTATTTTTTGTAGCGGGCATTCATCGCTTTAATAGCTGCCCGGGAATGTCCCGGTATATCTATTTCCGGAATTACCCGAATATGACGTTGATTTGCATATTTCAAAACTTCGATAAAATCATTCCTCGAATAGTAACCGTTAGCCAAGGTCGTCGTGTCAAAAGCATTATATCCCCAAGCATAAGCCGGATATAAATAAGCGGATTCATCCAAAGTATGTCCGCGGCGGGAAGCGATTTCCGTCAATTCTTCCAAGCCCGGAATTTCAATTCGCCAAGCTTCATCGTCAGCCAAATGCCAATGAAACACATTCATTTTGTACATTGCCAACCAATCAATCATTTTCAACACATTTTCTTTTTTGGTGAAATTGCGTGCTATGTCCAGCATCACCCCGCGATGATGAGTATCCGGATAATCCGCAATGATAACATTGGGAACAGTTGTCGGAAGTTCGCCTGCATTTCCTAAAATATTTAACAGCGTTTGGCATCCGTTGAAAACGCCGTGCGCATATTTGCCCGCTATTTTAATTCGGTTATTTTGGATTTCAAGTTCATATCGTTCATCGTTTAGTTCTACTTTGTCTGAGGGAAAATCTACGCAAGCTAATTCGATGGTTGTTTCACCTTGATCCGAAACCGTACATCCGAAAAGAGACTCCAGACTTTCCTGCAATAATGTTGCTTCATTCTTGAAATCGGACGCATATTTTAATTGTACGCTTTTGGAAAGAGTCGAAGTTCCTCCCGGTTTTTCCATCTTTTTGGGAGTCGGAAAAATAGCGTATTCGTCCAATTCAACGGGTTCGCTGAAAAACGCATTTTGCTCGTACATATAATTTCCGTCGGGATACGGCAATTCTTCAGTCTCCGGTCGAGTCCATTGATAAGCGTGAGTGAACGGAACTACTTCTACGGGAATATTTTGTATATACTTTTCCTTGCCGTTTTTGTCCAATAAAACGATATATGCGTAAGGCATAGCCGATTCCTTGATTATGGCTCCTTTGCATCGGAATGTAAACTTCAGTGTTTCACTGGAAGCCAGCGATTGATATTGTTCTGAAGGATACATCTTAAAATAGGTTGCCATAATGCATTCGACCTTCAACGGAGCTTTTTCCGCAGGAACGGGGATTCCGCCGGATAATTGCGTGTAATAAATTACCCAATTTCCATCTAAAGCTGTTTTTCCGGTATTCGTAATATAAAATGTGTTTTCGTAACAACCCGGTACAATACCGTTTGCTCCCATTTCCCAAGTCAGGGAAACCGGAAGAGTTGTTGTTTGCTTGTTGTTACAAGCTGCTAATAAAGCCGTAAAAAGGCCGAAAAATAATATGCGTTTCATTGTTATTTATATAATAAAATATTGAATAATAATTATTTGTGAATTTAAATGTTTTTATGCAGTCATTTTTTAATTCCGATACCCGGTAAATCCGATAAAACGAGTTTACCGTTTACTACTGTCGTTCCTTGATATATATCATTACTTATCAGTAAATTTCCGTCTAAGTCCGCCCAATCGGCGGCCGGCGATAGTTGAGAGGCTGCCGAAACGGCGCAAGAGGTTTCAGTCATGCAACCGATCATAACCTGCATGTTAGCGGCGCGAGCGACATTCAGTATTTTCCATGCCTCGCGCATACCGGTGCATTTCATTAATTTGATGTTTACGCCCGAAAAAACGCCTTTCAAGCGAAGAACATCAGTCAAGCGTTGAAACGATTCGTCGGCAAAAACAGGCAACGGACTACGTTCGGTTAGCCATGCCGCATCGTCGAGTCTGTGTTTCGGCAGCGGTTGTTCGACCATAACAATCCCTTTCTCTTTGAGCCAATAAATCATATCCAAAGCATAATGTTTGTCTGTCCAACCTTGATTGACATCTACGGCAATCGGCTTATCCGTAACCGAACGGATGGCTTCAATCATTTCCTTGTCGCCTTCGCGACCTAACTTGACTTTTAATATATTGTATAAAGGCGCATCTTCCAGCGTTTTCTGTCGGACGATTTCCAGCGTGTCAATTCCGATGGTAAAAGTGGTAGAGGGCGCTTTCGACTTGTCCAATCCCCAGATTTTGTGCCAAGGTTGGCCCATGATTTTTCCGACCAAATCGTGTAAAGCAATATCAACCGAAGCTTTGGCGGCAGTATTGTTTTCGGCAATTTTATCAATATAACCGAGAATATCTTCCAATTCAAATGGACTTGCAAAGGACTCCAAATTGATTTTTTTAAGAAATTCCATGACCGAAGCCTGCGTTTCGCCCAAATAGGGTGGGAGAGAAGCTTCTCCGTATCCGGTAATTCCGTCGTACTCGATTTCGGTTAAAACCACCGGCGTTGTTGTCCGTGAAGAATTGGCAAGCGTGAATACATGCTTTAACAGCAAATCGTACGGACGGAAAGTCAGTTTCATCTTTTTGGCTCCTGCCGAAGATTTATTTACCGTCCTTGCCGGAAGGCTTAAAGGCAAAGGGATGGTCAATGCGGTTAATGCTGTCGTCTTTAAAAAATTACGTCGTTTCATGGTCGTTTTTCTTTATCTGTCTTGTATTCTCGTTATTCTTGAATCCGGTACAAAGGATTATCGGCGATGTTCCAAATCCCTTCGGTTCCCACTGCGCCGATGATTCTTGACGCATGAATAAATTCACGGGTATTTTCTTCGTCGTAATTGGGTTGTTTCGGGTCTAAACTATTGATTCTTACATATCCGGAAGCATGGATAAATTCTTTGTTTCCAATGTAAATAGCTACATGGCGAATTTTTTCTCCCGATTCATTTGTCGCTTTTTTTCCGAAAAACATCAGATCGCCGGGACGAAGGTTGTCATATCTGGCGCTGATATCCACCGGTATTCCCGTTTGAGCTTGTTGCCAAGCGTCACGTCTCAGAATGATTCCGTTTTTCAGAAATACGGTTTTAACAAAACCGCTGCAATCCATTTCTTTCACGGAAGTTCCGCCCCAAGAGTAAGGAATCCCTTTCAATGTCAATGCGGTTTGAACAATGTTTCTTTCACTCAATCGGACGGAGGCTTTCCATTTGTCGTACAGAAGCGCTTGCTTTTTCAGTACATACGCCTTTCGTCCATCGGGATAAGAAACCCGGAAAAATTCCTTGCTTTCACCTTCCCATTTCAGAATATTGCCGAATACCAAATCGGAAGCCCGTTGCTTTTGTTCATCCGGCATTTCGTAAGCAAAACCGTAATCATCGGTAAAAATCACTTTCTTAGCGCTTATCCATTGATTGAAAGTTTCTTTATTCATTCTTACAAAAGCGCTTTTTTCGATCCATGCAATATAACCTTCCGGCGTTTTTATTTGCCACCAATCTTTGTGTTGTATTATTTCCACCGGCATACCCAGCAAAAGTTGTGTTCCCGGTTCGGCGCTGTAACTCGCGTCCATCTTCGCATCGGCTACCGACACGGTAATTACGCCGTATTTTTCGTTATCAATCGTTAAATTTTTTTTCACTTCAGATTCGAAAATATGATTTTTGAGCGGATAAACCGACTTCTCCTCTTCGGAACAATAAGATACTCCGAAAATTAAAATCAGAAAACGTAAGATAAGCAGATTCATGTGTGCAAAATTACAAAAATATTCGTTAAATTTGTGCATTGAAATTAAAATTATCTTAAAAAAATATCGAGTAATATGTCTTTCTTTATTATTCTCTTTTGCTTATTGTTATTGATTCTGCTTATTTCATACTTTAAAGTAGATGCTTTTTTGTCTTTGGTTATTATTTCGATCGCGATGGCGATATTTCTCGGAATACCCCTTAATCGGATACCTCTTGTTATCGAAAAAGGAATCGGGAACATATTGGGTAATTTGACATTAATAATTGTTTTGGGAGCGATGCTGGGTAAGTTGGTTGCAGAAAGCGGAGCTGCCCAAAAGATTGCAGAAGTGATGGTTAACATCATGGGTACAAAAAATATCCAATGGGGATTGATGATCGCCGGGTTTATTGTCGGTATTCCGTTATTTTACGGAGTCGGTTTCGTTTTGCTTGTTCCGATTATTTTTTCGATTGTTTATCAATACAAATTTCCGGCTGTATATATCGGACTTCCGATGTTAGCCGCATTATCGGTGGCGCATGGATTTCTTCCTCCTCATCCGTCGCCGGTAGCATTAATTGCCCTGTTTAATGCCGACATAGGTATTACGTTGATAGGAGGTCTTGTTATAGCTGTTCCGGCAATCATTTTGGCGGGACCGATTTTCAGTAAAACATTAAAAAATATCAAATCCGGTCCGTTGAAATTATTTGAAACAAGTAAATCGGAAAACCTTCAAGATTATAATAAGCCAAGCAAAATGAACAGTTTCTTTAGTGCAACCTTGCCGGTTTTTTTGTTAATTATTGTAACAGTAATTTCTTACTTCTTTCCGAACATAAAAGGCCGGGCGTCGGACATTTTATCTTTGGTAAGCGCTCCTTCCATGGTTATGCTTCTGTCTTTAATCATTGCGACTTACACATTGGGAATCCGACAAGGACGCAGTATCAAAGAAATCATGGTTGTTTATACGGAAGCGGTAAAAGATATTTCCATGATTCTGCTGATCATTGCAGGTTCCGGAATTTTCAAAGAAGTGATGGAAACAAGCGGCGTAAGTTTGAGCTTAGCCGATGCGATGGAAAAACTGCCGGTTCATCCGCTGATACTCGGTTGGTTGATGGCCGGAATTATCAGAGGATGTATCGGTTCGGCAACCGTTGCGGCATTGACTGCGGCCGGAGTAATCATGCCTTTGGCTGCTCATACCGGCGTTAATCCGAACTTGATGGTTTTGTCGCTGGGAGCCGGAAGTTTACTGTTTTCTCATGTGAATGATTCCGGATTTTGGTTGTTTAAAGAATATTTTAACTTGAGCATAAAAGATACCTTGCGCTCGTGGTCTGTCATGGAAATTATTGTATCCGTTGTCGGATTATTGGGAGTTTTGGTTTTGAATTTTACTTTTTTTTGAATTTACTTTACGCATACTTAAATAAAAAAATGATACGCTTCCCTTGAAAAAGTAGTATCTTTGCACTCCAAATTAGAGAAAGGCATAAATCGAATGGCATTAAAATTTCTAAGCTTGGCAAGCGGGAGCAGCGGAAATTGTTATTATCTCGGAACGGATAATTACGGTATTCTGTTTGATGCGGGGGTCAGCATACGTTTCTTGAAAAAAGTCTTAAAAGAAAACGGGATAGGCTTAGAACAGATTATGGCGGTATTCATTACGCACGAACATGCCGATCATATCCGGTCGGTCAGCGGTTTGGGCGAAAAATACGGGATTCCGATTTATACTACGGAAAAGATTCATGCGGGAATTGATAAGAATTTGTATCCGAACGAAAGACTTTCCGCTTCTCGTCGAATAATCGAACCGGAAGTTGCCGTTCATATCAAAGAATTACAAATTACGGCTTTTGATGTACCGCATGACGTAACCGAATGTGTCGGTTATTTAGTTGTTTATAAACAGAATAAATTAGTATTGGTGACCGATGCGGGACATATCAATGAAAAAGTGGGAGAATATATTCGCATAGCGAATCATTTGATTGTCGAAGCCAATTACGACCGGGAAATGCTGTTACACGGTAAATATCCGCCTTTCTTGAAAGAACGTATTTCCGGCGGAACCGGACATTTATGTAATTCCGAAATCGCCGAATTTCTTGCCGATAACTTTGATTTACATCTTAAAAATATTTGGCTCTGCCATTTAAGTAAAGATAACAATCATCCCGAATTGGCATACAAAACGGTTGAAATGGCAATGCAGCAATACGGTATTCGAGTAGGTAAAGACGTAAATTTGGTAGCATTGAAGCGGACTACCCCCTCGGAAATGTTTATTTTGGATTCTTTATAACGAAATTCGATTTTCAAATTGTTTTTTACTTCTTTTGTTGTACTTTTGTATTCCCAATTCATAATTTATAATTCATAATTCATAATTTATAATTCATAATTTTAAATAGAATGTTTGAAAATCTAAGCGACAGACTGGAACGCTCGTTTAAGCTACTGAAAGGCGAAGGCAAAATCACCGAAATCAATGTAGCCGAAACGCTGAAAGACGTCCGTAAAGCATTGCTTGACGCCGACGTCAACTACAAAGTAGCTAAAACATTTACCGATACGGTAAAAGAAAAAGCGTTGGGACAGAACGTCTTGACGGCGGTGAAACCCAGTGATTTAATGGTGAAAATCGTTCACGATGAACTTGCGTCGTTGATGGGTGGAGAAACCGCCGATATTAATTTGAAGAATAATCCGGCGATTATTCTGATGTCGGGACTGCAAGGTTCCGGAAAAACCACTTTCTCCGGAAAATTGGCAAAAATGCTGAAAGACAAAAGAAGTAAGCGGCCCTTGTTGGTGGCAGACGATATTTATCGTCCGGCTGCTATCGAGCAATTGAAAGTGCTTGGCGAGCAAATCGGCGTTCCCGTTTACTCCGAACCGGAAAACAAAAAACCGGTTCAGATTGCACAAAACGCTATCAAACACGCAAAACAATTCGGATTGGATGTGGTGATTATTGATACTGCCGGACGTTTAGCCATTGATGAAGAAATGATGAACGAAATTGCATCCATTCAATCGGCGATTAAACCCGATGAGATTTTGTTCGTCGTTGATGCCATGACCGGACAGGATGCGGTGAATACCGCCAAAGAATTTAACGATCGGCTCGACTTTCAAGGCGTTGTTCTGACGAAATTAGACGGCGACACGCGCGGTGGAGCGGCTCTTTCCATTCGATCGGTCGTAAATAAGCCCATTAAGTTTGTAGGAACCGGCGAGAAAATGGAGGCTATTGACCCGTTTCACCCGACTCGTATGGCCGACCGTATTCTCGGTATGGGTGATATTGTTTCCTTGGTGGAAAAAGCGCAAGAGCAATACAATGAAGAAGAAGCGCGTCGTCTGCAAAAGAGAATCGCCAAGAACCAATTCGATTTCAATGATTTTCTTTCCCAACTCCATCAAATAAAAAAAATGGGAAATTTGAAAGACTTGGCATCCATGATTCCGGGTGTAGGAAAAGCAATCAAAGACCTTGATATTGACGACGATGCTTTTAAAGGAATAGAAGCGATTATTTATTCGATGACTCCGGGAGAACGTTCCAACCCAACAATTCTGAACGGCTCACGTCGGTCGCGCATTGCGAAAGGAAGCGGAACGAGCGTAACGGAAGTAAATAAATTGTTGAAGCAATTCGACGAAACGCGCAAAATGATGCGAATGATGACTACGGCAAAAATGCCGGGAAAAAACGGATTCAAGAGGAGATAATATGACATTAATAGATGGAAAAGCAATTGCAGCCCAAATAAAATCGGAGATTGCCGAAGAAGTGAAGCAAATATTGAAATCCGGAGGAAAACGTCCGCACTTGGCGGCTGTCTTAGTGGGTCACGACGGCGGCAGCGAAACCTATGTTGCGGGTAAAATCCGCATGTGCGAAGAATTAGGTTTCAAATCAACGTTGATTCGCTATGAAGAGAACGTCACCGAAAAAGAGCTTCTCGAAAAAATAGTAGCGTTGAATAATACTCCGGATATAGACGGATTTATTGTGCAATTGCCTTTGCCCAAGCATATTTCCGAATATAAAATAATTGAAACGATTGACTATCGTAAAGATGTGGATGGATTTCATCCGGTCAATGTCGGGCGTATGACAATCGGCTTGCCGTGTTTTGTTTCGGCAACTCCTGCCGGAATTATTGAATTACTGCGTCGGTACAATATTGAAACTTCCGGTAAGAATTGTGTCGTGTTGGGTCGCAGCAATATTGTTGGAAAACCTGTAGCTACATTGCTGATGCAAAAAAATCGTCCGGGCGATTGCACCGTTACGGTTTGTCACAGCCGTACCGTAAACATTGAAAAATACTGCCGCGAAGCCGATATTATCATAGCGGCCTTGGGTTCTCCCGGATTTTTAAAGGGCGATATGGTAAAAGAAGGCGTCGTTGTGATTGATGTAGGAACTACCCGCGTTCCATCGCCGGAAACCAAATCCGGATTCAAACTCAAAGGCGATGTGGCTTTTGAAGAAGTTGCGCCTAAGTGTTCCTACATAACTCCGGTGCCGGGAGGAGTTGGTCCAATGACGATTATTTCTCTGATGAACAATACATTACTTGCTTCGAAAAAAGTAATTTATTGATGAATGGCAAACGAAAAATAATTGAGATAATTTTTGAATATTTTCGACGATTATTACTGGTTGCCGGTATTTTTTTTCTGCTTTGCTTTTCTCTTACTCTCAATGCACAAGAACTGCGATTGCTTTTTGCCGGCGATGCCATGCAGCACAAGTCGCAAATTGATAATGCTTTTCGCAACGGAAAATATGATTATTCTTCTTATTTTCGGTATGTTAAATATGAAATTTCACGAGCCGATTTGGCGGTTGTTAACTTAGAAGGGCCATTAGGCGGAAAACCCTATAAAGGTTATCCCACGTTCAGCATCCCCGATGAATTTGCAGTTGCTTTGAAAGATGCCGGTTTCTCTGTTTTTCTGACGGCGAATAATCATGCCGTAGATTGTTATTCCAAAGGTATCAAGCGAACAATTGATACATTGGATTCTTTAGGAGTATATCATACGGGAACATTCAAAAATTCGTTGGAGCGTGAATTGGATTATCCATTGATAGTGGAAAAGAATGGCATCCGGATGGCTTTTCTGAATTATACTTATGATACGAACGGCATAAATCCTGAAACTCCCTATATAGTCAACAATATTGATACTGCTCTTATCAAGGAAGATATACTGAAGGCGCAGCTTGCAAATCCGGATGTTATCATTGCCGCAATGCACTGGGGAGAAGAATATAAACTTAATCAAAGCAAATCGCAGGAGCAATTAGCTTTGTTTATTATTAATCAAGGCGTTGATTTGATTATCGGCTCCCATCCGCATGTAGTGCAGCCTTCGCAAATTTTTACCGACTCGGTTAGTAACCGCAAACACTTAATCGTTTATTCTTTGGGCAATTTTGTTTCCGGAATGAGTGCTGTGAATACGGATGGCGGTCAGATGATTTCGGTTAAATTGAAGAAAGCGAATGGAAAAACCCAAATCGAATCTTGCGGAACCCTTTTATTTTATACACAACAAAAAAAAGTAAATGGTAAAATTGATTTTACACTGATACCTATTACTTTAGTTGAAGAAGCAAAATCAATGTTACCGGATACCAATAAGATAGAACCGGATTCTCGGACTTACGAGAAAATGATGCGCTTTGCAAACAATGCACGTAGCTTGTTTCGGCAATACAACGTAGAAGTAAACGAACGCCGTTTTTCAGATGAAAAGTCGGAAGAAGACGATTTTTTGAAATTTATTCCTTTAAAATTTGAATTTAGGAAACAAATATGTAACTTTGCACCGCAAAAATGAAATATGGTGGTCGTAGCTCAGTTGGTTAGAGCATCAGATTGTGGTTCTGAGGGTCGTGGGTTCGAGGCCCATCTTCCACCCCAACTTAAAATCAACAAATTAGCGGTCTTAGATACTCTCCAAGGCCGCTTTTGTTTTAAAGGATAATCTAAAATATCGAAATAATTTCGCTATATTTGTCGGTAAAATTTACAAATAATTTACAAAAATATGGCGACCTTCAAAGCGGTTACGAGAACGAAGAAGGAATACAATACGGTTTATATCCGCGTTATTCACGGTTCGGGAGGAGTGGACTACATAAAGACGAATATGACGGTTCATAAATCTGGAATCTGGAAGGGAGAAATCACCGACCACACCGTTCTGGCCAACTGCGCATTATTTGTTATAGTGATACCTCATTGAAAAGACATATATCTCCATCGTTTCTTCGCGAACGGAATATATAATCCTGTGTTCCGTATTGATACGCCTTGACCATTTTCTCGTCAAATCATATTTCAACGCTTCGGGTTTACCGATGCCCGAATAAGGATGTTTTGAAATATCTTCCAAAAATTTCTCTATTCTTTGACGATACCCGCATTTCCATTCGAAACCCAATATGAATATTCTTTTTGCGCCTGTCTGGTAAAAACTATCCGGTACATAATACTCTTTCCAAAAAATCGGACAAGCTTTCGCCGTTTTTCCGGGAAATAACATTACCCTTCTTAATGTCGTCTTCCCCTTTGCGTACGGCTTCCATTGTTTCGTGCGATGACAGAATATATTCCATTTCTTTTATTGCATTGTATTCTTCAAGCGACATAAGTACGATACCGGCGCCTCCGCCGCGATTGACGATCACCGTTTCCGAGTCGTTTATTACAGAATCGATGTAACTTTTCAAGTTGTTCCTTAAATCGGTATAATTTGCCGTTCTCATATTTTTATCCGGTTTATTTTCCGCAAAAGTACGTACTTATTTTTGTACGTGTAATTTTTTTACAAAATTATTTTGCAAATAAAAAATATTGTTTTTTTCCGCAGGCTTATTAATAAACCGACTTTACTATCTGGCTTGTTTGTCCTGTCTGTCGTCAACGCTTCCGGTTTTGTTCGTATCCGGAATATCGGAGTTCTAATAAGCGCGGAGAGAAAAATCCAATCTCAACGCACTTGAAATTCTGAAAAAATTGGACAGCTGCATATCTGTTTCTCCGCGTTCAATATGAGCGATGTAACTGCGTTCTTTTCCAATTTTGTCGGCAAGTTGCTGTTGCGTTATTTTTAATTCCCTGCGTCTGTCCCGTAAAATATCGGCATAATAACGCGCCATTGCTCTTTCGTGAAATGCTTCACGTTCCGGGGTTCCTCGTTTTCCGTATCGTTTTTCAAGCAAATCTTCCGTTTTGTGGAGTTTCGCCAATTTTTCCGGGTCTAATTTACGTATCATAACCTAAATTGTTTAATATGTTAATCGCTTTTTTTATTTGTTTTTTGTAATCTTTTGTATCTTTTTTCAGAAATCCGTTCAGTAAAATAACCCGCTTTGCCTGTATCAGATTTTCGTGATCAACGGCAAAAAGGATTGTTCTGTATTCATTAAATCCGACCGAAACACGCATTTCACAGATACCCGCATCCGCCCCGATAATTCTCTTTGCGAACTTTGTGCTTATCACATACACGGTTTCAAGGATTTCCAAACACTCGGAAAATTTATCTTTTGTCCGCTCGTCAAGAGAGTTGAAATATTCGTCAAATTCGTTCGTATGAATCAATTCACGTATTGTTTCGTTTTCATTATTCATACTGCAAATGTAATAAATTTATCACAATACGCAAAATATTTTTGCAAATAAAAAGATTTCCGAACGTCGGTTTTTACATTGAAGGGATTAATTCAACCGAACGTCCCAAAGCTGCGGCGATTCGGTAGAAAGTAGCCACACTTGGAACGGTAAGTCCTTTTTCTATCCGTGAAATATATGATTTATCCGCTCCTATCCTTTTGGCAAGTTCCGCTTGAGTTAATCTTGCTTCTTTTCGAATTTCAAGTAATATTTGACTTGTATAAAAAGCGTATGCTTCCTCGTCAAACTTAGCTCTTTTAGGGGTTCCGTGCGCTCCGTATTCGGCTTCCAATACTGCGCTGTAATCACGTATTTTATGATCATTTGTCTGCATAATATATCTCCTTTATTTTTAATGCTTTATTAATTTCATTTTTAGGCGTTTTCTGTGTTTTCTTTTGAAATCCGTTGAAAAGAACAACTATACAATCTTTATCGAAAATAAAAAACACGCGATAAATATTACTCATACACCATACGAAGTTCATATAACTCATCGCGTATATATTTGATAAATTTTACAGGCATACAGTCACTTGTTTCGAGCAAAGAGATAATGTAATTAAGTTTTATCAATTCTTTCGATGATAGTGTTTCTATAAAACGCTCAAAATAACCTCCGTATGTTGTAATTCTTCTTTTCATGGAGCAAAGATATATATAATTGTATGATTATACAACTTTTTTCAAAAATTTGCTCAAAACTCATTTACAAATTAGAAAACAATTTGTTCGGCAGCTTTGGATACTTTCCAAGGCCGCTTTTGTTTTACGGAATGGTGTAAAATTATTTTTCATTCAGTATTTTATTTGCTCAAATCCTTTTCCGTAAACGCCAATCACCGAACTTTGAGATATAAAAGCCGCCGGATCAATATTTTTTACGATACGGAAAATCGTTACCGATTCGTTTTTCTTAGCCATGATAACAAGTACTTTTGTCGCTTTTTTAGTGTACCAGCCGGTTCCGTCTAATATAGTACAACCTCGATGCGCCTGTTCAATAATCGTATCGGCAATTTCTTCGTATTTATCGGAAAAAATGAAAAACTGAACCGATTGCCGCGCTCCGCTTAATACCATATCCACTGTATAAGAAGTGACGCCCATCACTACTAAGCCATAGACAATTTTTTCTATGCTTTGAAAAATAAAATAAGACGAGCAGATGATCAGTAAATCGCACATCAGAAGACCTTTTCCTATGGAAATGTTATGATATTTATTGATAATCAGCGCAATAATGTCGGTTCCGCCCGTACTTCCCTTGAAATTAAAGACGAGTCCGAGTCCCAAACCGCACATTACTCCTCCAAGGATGCAACTCATAAATGGTTCGCCCTTAACCAATGGTTCTTTAATAATCGTTTGTAAAACAGACAAAAGAAAAGTGATAATGATTACGTTGACAATGGTTTTGATACTGAATTTAAATCCGAGTATTTTTATGGAAAGCAATAACAGAACTCCATTGATGCAGAAATAGGTAATTCCCACCGGAACTTTCGATGCAAAATAAACAAGGGCTGCTATACCGGTAACGCCGCCGGTCGTAATTCCGTTCGGCAACAAAAATCCCGTCCAGCCGACTGAGTACAAAAATAATCCGAAAAAGATAATACTCCAATCCTGTATTTCTTGAATGATGAATGCTCTGTTGATTTTTAATTTCGCTTGATTATTCATATAAATTTATAATTCATAATTCATAATTCATAATTCATAATTTTAAAACGCTTCTCTGTATTTTGTCTCGTTTTCGTCTTCTATGATATTCAGATAACTACGGTAGCGCGACTCGCTGATGTAATGCTCTTCCACTGCTCTTAATACCGCACATCCGGGTTCGTGCCGGTGCGTGCAATTGTTGAATTTACAGGACGCCGAGAATTTGAATATTTCCGGAAAATAATGGGATATTTCGCCGCTTTCCATATCAAAAACGCCGAATCCTTTGATGCCGGGAGTATCAATAATGTATCCTCCTTCCGGCAATTCGATCATTTCCGAAAAAGTAGTCGTATGCATCCCTTTGTTGTGATATTCCGAAATTTTCCGCGTTCGCAGTTGGAGGTTCGGCATTAACCGGTTGATTAAAGTTGATTTTCCTACGCCGGAATGTCCCGAGAAAAGAGTGGTTTTGTTTTTCAGCAAATCAAACATAAACGACAAATCGAACTCTTCCAGCGCGGAAATTTTATAGCACGCATATCCGATTGTTTCGTATAACCGGATCAAAGCATCAACATATTCTTGATCTTCGTTCGTATAACGATCCGTTTTATTAAAAAAAAGAAATGCCGGAATCCGATAGGCTTCCGTTGTCGCTAAAAAACGATCAATAAAAACGGTAGTGGTTATCGGGTAATTAACAGTCGCAATCAGAAAAGCTTGATCAATGTTGGCTGCTATAACATGCGATTGTTTTGAAAGGTTGGAGGAACGCCGGACGATGTAATTTTTTCGATCCTCGATTTCGTAAATAAAAGCGGTTCCTTCCGGATTTTCCTCAATGAAAACAAAATCTCCGACGGCAATCGGGTTGGTACTTTTGATTCCTTTCAACCGGAAATTTCCTTTGAGCTTCGTTTCTATGAGTCGCCCCTCGTCTGTTTTTACCAGATACCAACTCCCTGTATTTTTAACTACGAGACCTTTCAATTCTTGGCTTATACAGTCATTATTTCTTTTTCTTTGGCGCTCAGCACTTCATCAATTTTTTTGATGTATTTGTCGTGCAATTTTTGAACGGCTGCTTCCGTTTCATCGCCCTCATCTTTCGGAACGCCGTCTTTTACGGCTTTTTTTACCTCTTCGTTGGCATCGCGACGAGCATTTCGCACGCCGACTTTTGCATTTTCCGCTTCAGCTTTGGACTGTTTCACTAACTGTTTCCGTCGTTCTTCCGTTAAAGGAGGAATTCCCAGACGAATAATTTCGCCGTTGTTTTCGGGGGTAATCCCGACATCGGAATTTAAAATAACTTTTTCAATCGGCTTCATCATGTTTTTATCCCAAGGTAAAATCGTAATTGTCTTGGCATCGGGAGTGGAAACGGCAGCGACATTAGATAAAGGAACCGGATTGCCGTAGTATTCTACTCTTATTCCGTCGAGAATATGTATATTCGCTTTTCCTGCGCGAATACGTGACAATACTTCTTCCAGATAATTCACGGAATGAAGCATTTTTTCTTCTGCTTGTTGTTCTACTTTTTTAATGGTACTCATGATAGATGCGTTTATATTTATGCTTCAATAGTTATTGATTATTTTTCTTTTTGCTGCAACAAAGGTAGTGAAAAATTATGAATTATAAATTATGAATTATAAAACGACATTTGGCGTTAACCGATTGCGAAGCAAATCGTCAATTTTATCGCGCTATTTTTTTGCAAAAGAATAGTTGAAAGTCATAATATGATATTCTTTATATTTATCTTTGTGTCGTTGAAATAAAAAATTGCATCATGAAAAAAATTGATAAAGAGAACAACAAGCCTACCGTTGTTCTTGGCGATATACATGGTTTAACGTATTGGAAAAAAGCAGTTGACGAAAATCCGGCGTGTCGGTATATCTTTTTGGGCGATTATCTCGACCCCTATCAGAATATTGCACATAAACAACTGCTGAATAATCTGAAAGAGATTATCCGACTGAAAAAAGACCATGTTAATGACGTAATCCTTCTGTTGGGAAATCACGACTTGCATTATATAATCTCGGATATTGAACTTTGCACTCGTTTTGATTATAAGATAGAAGAAGCTGCTCATGCTTTATTTTCTGAAAATGCGTATCTGTTCACGTATGCTTTTCAAGAGAATAAGCGTATTTTCACACACGCGGGAATTTCCGAAAAATGGTTTTTCGACGATTTCGGAGGCGATGCAGATAAAAATATTGCCGAACAATTGAATAATCCTCATCACGACCAGTTACCGGCATTGTATCGTTGCGGTGCAATGCGGGGCGGCGACCGGAAAGCCGTCGGCGGTATATTTTGGGCAGATATTGACGAATTGACCGACCCTCTACCGGGTTATACGCAATTTGTCGGGCATAATCGTGTAGATAAAATTATAGAATACGCAAACAATGACGGGCAAATTACTTTTTGCGATTGTTTGTATAACGGGATCTATTTGAAATTAGAATGTGAAAATGAAAATTAATTTTTCACAGAATGTCATTCTATCAAAAAAATTTGATAAACGTTTATTTTTTCATTAAAACCGGACGAAATTAAGGAATCAGCCGACACTATGATTTCAGCGGCGGAGAAATCAGATAATAAACAAAGAAAACGCATTAGAATTTATATAGAAACAATCACTAAAATATTGGCAGGGTATGAGCCGATGAATCTTACCGATTGGATGATTTTTGTCTTTAACTACCAGCGATTAATAATTAAATCTAATCCCTGCTTTCTGTATTTTGGAAATTTGGCGTCGCTACTAATAAGCGATATTCTTTCAGTGATTGCCTGCGAAATAATCAAGCGGTCACTGGGGTCATTGTGATTTTCAACCAATTCGAGCTTAGCAAGCGTGAGTAAATGTTCTTTTGTAACATACTTAATCTCAAAGTCCAATTTATCTTCAATTAAATTAAAAATATCAGACAAAATCTGTCCTTTGGACAATCTTATTTTTTCGTTTTGCACCAAATGAACAAACTCTTTAATGCTTTCGGAACTCACATAAATCATATTCTCATAATCTTCAAGAATATCCTTTATGTTATCAGAAATATCATAATCTTTAATTATTCTGATAAATACATTCGTATCAATTAAATATCTCATAATCAAATTGATTATTTATCTATCTGCCGCTCGCCAATCTACATACTCAAGAATGCCATTAGGATTTTTTTTACGCCACAATGCGAATTTTGACAGTTTTTTCGGCTCTTTTTTGTTTGAAGTTTGCGCAATCACAGGCGCAAGTTCCGGTGTGCTTACTGCTGTTCTCATAACTGTAACTTTTTAATGAATTATTTTTACTCTGCGAAGGTACTACTTTTTTTCGATAAAGACGCATTATTTATTTGTTCAATACACATTCCAAAGAGACAATGAACTACAAACAAGTGTATTCTGAAATCGAAGTCACTGAGTTGCTGTCCCAACGCGAAAATTCATTATATTTGCATTAATATTAACAACTGATATGAAGATCCAATATGCATCCGATTTACATTTGGAATTTCCGGATAATTCCAAGTATTTATTTGATAATCCTATAATTCCTGTCGGAGATATTCTTTTGTTGGCAGGCGATATAGGCTGTCTGGGCAGTTACAGTTACAATGCACATCCGTTTTGGGATTGGGCTGCCGCAAATTTTAAACAAACCTTGGTTATTCCGGGTAATCACGAATTTTATAAAGACGGCGATGTGGGAACGATACAAAACGGGTGCATCGCCGAAATTCGTCCGAATGTCAAATGTTATTACAATACCGTAGCGACTATAGATGATATAGATTTTATACTGTGTACTTTATGGTCACATATCCCAATAATAAACGCTTTTATTACCGAACGAGCCGTGTCCGATTTTTCCCGAATCGCCTACAACGGCAAATTGCTTACCGCATATACTTTCAATCTGATTCATCAACAGGCTGTAGCGTTTTTATCCGATGTACTTCAATCAACAGGCAATCGCAAGCGGGTTGTAGTCAGCCATCACGTACCGACAGCATTATGTGCGACGGAGGAATTTAAAAATAGTCGTATCAACGGAGCTTTTATTGCCGAATTGCATGATTTTATTTTTGATCATGCGATTGACTATTGGATTTACGGACATTCGCATCGAAATATGCCGGAAATAGAAATTACCGGTACAAAACTGATATGTAATCAATTAGGATATGTTCACCATGGAGAACACACCTCTTTTAATCCGCAAGCTTGTTTTGAGATTTAGAAATGTCGTATCTTTGTTTGTTATTAAACAAATTAAAATATAAAATGAATAAAAAATTGAAAGAAAAGAAATCAGATAAACGATTGACCAAAAAAGAAATGACCCGACGGATTGTTCATTTGTTCAATACGTGTCCCAAGGAAGCGATGAATTACAAGCAGGTGAGCGCCGAAATCGGAATTACTTCGCAGGAAAAAAAGTTGATGGTTGCCGATTTGCTGGAGAGCTTGTTTTTAGAAGAATTTCTCGTGGAAGATGACCGTGGAAAATACAAATTGAACGGTTTGGGGACATTAGCCGTAGGAACATTTGAACGACGATCGAACGGAAAAAATTCTTTTGTCCCGGAGGCTGGCGGTAATTCTTTGTTTGTTGCCGAACGAAATTCTCTACACGCAATGAACGGGGATAAAGTGAAAGTGCAGATCTTGGCCCGACGCAAAGGAAGAACGCCCGAAGCCGAAGTGATTGAAATTTTAGAACGAGCGAATAATACATTTATCGGAGTTCTTTCGGTCGCTAAAAACCACGCTTTTCTTTTGACGGACAGTAAAATATTAGCCAATGATATTTTCATTCCGAAAAATAAACTGCGAGGAGCGAAAGACGGTCAAAAAGTCGTAGTGAAAATTACCGAATGGCCGGAAAAAGCAAATAATCCAGCAGGAGAAATTATTGACATATTGGGGGATGCGGGAGATAATACTACCGAAATGCACGCCATTCTGGCCGAGTTCGGGTTGCCTTATCATTATCCGGAAAAAGTTGAAAAAGTTGCCGCCGAAATTCCGATTGAAATTTCGGAAGAAGAAATCCGGATGCGTGAAGATTTTCGCGGAGCGACTACGTTTACGATTGATCCCAAAGATGCTAAAGATTTTGACGATGCCTTGTCTATCCGTAAATCGGAAAGCGGAAATTGGGAAGTAGGCGTTCACATTGCGGATGTTACCCATTACGTAAAACCGAAAAGTCTCATTGACAAGGAAGCCGCCGAACGGGCAACCTCGATTTATTTGGTTGATCGAACCATTCCGATGCTTCCGGAAAGTCTGAGTAACGGTCTTTGTTCTTTACGTCCGTTAGAGGATAAATTGTGTTTCTCCGTTGTTTTTGAAATGACGCATAACGCTGAAGTTAAAAATTATCGGATTGTTAGGACAGTCATTCATTCGAATCGCCGCTTTACTTATGAAGAGGTGCAAACGATTATTGAAAACGCAAATGCGACCGGTTCTGAAGCGGATAAATCGGAATTTTCGGATGCTATACTGACTTTGGACGGTTTGGCTAAAATTTTACGGGAGAAACGTTTCAAAAACGGCGCGATTAATTTCGACCGTTTCGAAGTGAAATTTGATATTGACGAACACGGAAAACCGTTGCGAGTGTTCTTCAAAGAAGCCAAAGACTCCAACAAATTGGTCGAGGAATTTATGTTGCTGGCTAATCGGTATGTGGCGGAAACCATCGGGAAAGTTGCGAAAGGGAAAAATGCAAAAACTTTTGTTTACAGGGTTCACGATTTACCTAATCCGGAAAAATTATCCGATTTTGCAGAATTTATCCATCGCTTCGGTTACAAGCTGAAAGACAAAGGGGAGGATAGTGAAATATCAAAGAGTATCAACCGTTTACTCGATGAAGTACAAGGCAAACGAGAACAAATTTTGATTGAAACTTTGGCAATTCGTTCGATGGCAAAAGCCGTATATACTACACAAAATATCGGGCATTACGGATTGGCGTTTAAATATTATACTCATTTTACGTCGCCTATCCGGCGGTATCCGGATATGATGGTTCACCGACTCTTGGAACGTTATCTTTCGGGAGGACGCTCCGTCAATAAACAATCGTTGGAAGATGAATGCAAGCATTGCTCGGATATGGAAAGCTTGGCTTCCAATGCCGAACGGGTTTCGATTAAATACAAACAGGTCGAATTTATGTCGGATAAAATAGGAATGGTTTTCACCGGCGTTATTTCGGGCGTCACCGAATGGGGATTGTATGTCGAATTGGCCGAAAACGCCTGTGAAGGTATGGTTCCCATCCGCGATTTGGCTGACGATTATTACGAATTTGACGAGAAGTCATACAGTCTTGTCGGCGTTCGGAAAAAATACCGTTACCGTTTAGGCGATCCGATGAAAATCAAGGTAGTAAGAGCCAATCTCGAACGCAAACAGTTGGACTTTGCTCCCGTAGAGTAACCGTTTGTCATTGCGGACTTGATTCGTACCCGTTATTCATGGGATTCTACGTCAAGCGCGGGATGACAATTTCGGTTTTACCTCTTTCCAAATCGAATAAGCGATTCCGGCGATAAGCAACAGCAATATTACGAAGGAACTGACAGAGGAAACGTATGCCGCTTTGACATAGCCTTCCGGTCGGAAATCAAATTCGATTCGGTGTTCGCCGGCCGGAACCAACATCGCTCGTAAAGTCCAATCCGCCCGGAAATGAGGCGCCGGCTGTCCGTCAATAGCCGCTTTCCATCCATTCGGATAGTAAATTTCCGAGAAGACAGCCAATTGTTCGGAATTAGTTTTGGAAGTATAAATCAAATGATTCGGCCGATAATTGTCTAAAACGATGCTTGCCGCAGAATCGGGCTGTGATGAGACAAAGCCTTTCAAATCATCGGTAAAACGCTTATCCACTACCGCCGTTTGCAAAGGATTAATGGTATCTAATGCCGCAATTTCAGCATCGGCATTTTCCGCTATTTTTACTTGGGGTACAAACCACGCGTTTCCGAAAGCTTGCGGATTAACAATGGGAGGTTGCGCCGGATTGTAAATAATATAACGGGTATTTAACATATTCAATGAAGGTATAGATACAAATGCCTGCTGAATATCCGCCAAAGTAACTTGCTCTTTTTGGAATGATTGGATAATTATTCCGATTTCTTTCGATAAACGATGATCAATTAACTCTTGATAACGTCTCAATTTGGCAGGGGAATATCCTCCGATGGAATGGTGATAATACGATACGGTTGTTTCTTGAAAAGGATTTTGAAGCGTCAACACGCGATAAGACAAATCCTTGTCTTTCAGTATTTCTTTATCGGCTACCGATTCTTTGTAAGAAGCGTCTAATTTTTCTTTAGCGAAATTTTTATCGTTCAAATAACGCTTATCAATGGGCCACAAATCCACTAAAGTAAGAACGGTGAATCCTATTCCCAAGAGTAATACGCCTTGTTTTTTATTTTTTATCCGGATAAATACAAAAACCAAGGCTGCGCTTAACAATACAAAAATCAACGAACGAAATGCATCGAAAGAAGCTAAATGCACGCGGTCTTGCACCAAATCATCGTACCAAGATTGTTTATCATATTGAAGTATAGTATCATAACTTGATTGGAAGTTAAAGAAAAGTTGAGGAAACCACCAAATAATCAAGCAAATTCCTCCGGTAATAGAAAGCGACCAGATTAATCCTTTGGTTAATAAATTTTTATCCGGTTTTTCTTCGATAATGTCTTTTAATCCCCAAAAAGCAATGATCGGGAATACCAATCCCGGAATTACCAATGCCATTTCCGGCGTCCGGAATTTATTATAAAACGGAAAATAATGGAATATAAACGAATTAAACCAATCTAAATTTCTTCCCAAAGCCAAAAGTATGAGAAAGACGGCTCCGGCAAAAAGCCACCATTTTATCCGGTTTTTTAAGACAAACATTCCCAATAAGAACAAGAAACAAACGACAGCCCCGAAATAAACCGGACCGGAAGTAAAAGATTTATCACCCCAATACGTAGGCGCTTGAATGGTTTTTTCCCGATAACCGGCAGCACGCAATGCTTTATAAAATTTGGAGGAACTGTCTAAGGTCTCGTTGGAAGAACCTCCGTAAACATTGGGAATAAGGAACGTCAGCAATTCGCCTTTTCCGTAGCTCCATTGAAAAGCATAGTCTTTGTCCAATCCGGAAGATATTTTTTCCCCGTCTTGAGCAACAGTGGTTAATTCGGTTGCCCCCCGAAGCGAAGTTTTTCCTAAGTCCCATTGGGTATATAATGATCGGGCGCTTGGTAATACTGCGATAATGGCGCATGCAACCATTATTGCGGTCACTTTGCCCAATTCTTTCCAATCGCCTTCTTTTATTTTTCCGATAAGATAACCGATATAAATAAACACGCAAAGCAATAACAGATAATAAGTGATCTGGATATGATAATTAAAGATGGATAAAGCGGTTCCCAACAGAAACAAAATACTTCCCCAAAGGTATTTTCGTTTGAAAAGCAAAAGCATACCGGCTATGACAACAGGCATATAAGCAATGACATACGCTTTCGTGATGTGTCCGACGGCAATAATGATAATGTTATACGAAGCAAAAGCAAAGGCAACAGACCCGGCAATAGCCGGCCATCGCTTCACGCCCAAGACGCACATCAAAAGATAGAAACTGATTAATGAAGCAAATACCATCCCGGCATTCATGTAACCGATTTTTTTGATGGGTTGTTCCAGTAAATCAAAGCCGGGCAATTTCGGAGCCGGATCGCCGTAGCCGGAGTTATAAGGCATTCCTCCAAACATCGCATCCGACCAAGCGCTGAATTCTCCCGGTTTAGCCG
>WRFZ01000152.1 GCA_009778655.1 Candidatus Azobacteroides sp. | reverse complement strand
TTGTCAAACGAATCTTTAAGACTTGTGCGGCTCTCCATAATTTCAGAATTAGAATTAATCCGTGGCATTATAAAAACTAATTTACATAAACTCTATTTTATAAATTGAATCTGTGAAAAAGTATTTTATTATTTTATTATCTTTATTGTTCTTTTCTACAATAATATATGCAAAAAACATTACAGGAAAAGTGATTGATTCAAAAAATCAACCTCTTGAATTTGCAAATGTGCTCATTTTAAATGCGAATGATTCTTCATTTGTAGAAGGGACGGTAACGGATAATACAGGTAAATTCTTGTTGCAATCGGGAAATGAAAATTATTTATTAAAAGTAAGTTTTATCGGATATCAAACTAAAATCCTTAATATAAAAGACGAAAATATTGACATTATTACGCTGGATCCTGCAGAAAATATGTTAGAAGAGGTAGCAATAACCGCTACACGCCCGACTATCAGAATGGAGAACGGCGGAATCAGTACCGATGTGCAAAATTCTTACTTGAAGACGCTGGGAACGGCAAACGAAGTTCTTGCGCAACTGCCTTTTGTCAACCGTGAAAAAGATAAAATTACGGTTTTCGGCAAAGGTGAACCGCTTATTTATATCAATAACAGACAGGTGCGCGATTTGGCGGAATTAGAACAACTTAATTCCGATCAAATCAAAAAAATTACTGTCGTCACAAATCCGGGAGTCGAATATGGCGCTGAAATACAGTCTGTTATTCGAATTGAAACGATTCGTAAGGTCGGCGAAGGTTTAAGCGGTAACGTGATGTTGCGTTCTACGATAGATAAACGCTTTTCGCACAACGAAACCGGGAATTTGAATTATCGCAAAGGAAATTTGGATCTTTTCGGAATGTTACGTTACGGTAAAACCGGCGATTTGCAGTTGATAGATTTGTCACAAAAGACCGCTTCAAACGACGTTACAACAGAAGTTACGCAGAAAGGAAGGCAAGAACAGAACAGACAATATTATCGTGCAAATATTGGGGCGAACTATGTTTTCAATAATAATCATTCGGCAGGCGTGAAATTTGAAAACGTAGGAGATATTACAAATAATTTTTTATTTGATGCTGAATTTATTGCATTGAAAAACAATATCCCGGATGAGCAATTCAGAAGTATAACGAATAATGCCAATTCGGGAAAACCGGTTTCCAATTATTTAAATGCCTATTATGAAGGGAAAATCACGGCGTGGCTGTCGGCTAAACTGGATATAGATTATGCAAATGGCAGAGAGAGCAATAATCATATTACGGAAAATTTTCGCAGCGATTCTTTGGAAACGGTTTGGACGCGCGATGGCAATCATTATGATTTATATGCCTCAAAACTGATTTTGACAAGTCCGCTGTGGCAAGGCTTATTGAATTATGGTTATGAATTTTCAAGAACAATTAATAATCAGAATTTCAACGTTATACAAACAGGCGAGTCGGAATTTTTGGAAACTTCGCAAAATACGGCAAAACAATCGCTCAACGCTTTGTTCTTTTCTTTTACCAAACCTTTCGGAAAATTTGTCGCAACAGGATCTTTACGTTATGAAAATGTTGATTTTAAATATTTTAGCAACGGAGAAAAAGAAGAAGAGCCAAGCCGTACCTATAATAATGTTTTTCCTTCAGCAAGTATTGCCTATCAAAATGACGGTTTGCAAATGCAGTTGGGCTACCGCAATTCTACCGGTCGCCCCGGCTATTATCAACTTCGCAACGAAATACAATATGATAATCCTTACACTTACGAAGGTGGAAATCCCTATCTTAAACCGGTATATATAAATACATTATCATATACTTTAGTATGGAAAGACTTACAAACGGATATTGCATACAATTTTTATAAAAACAGGATTTTATTTACGCCGCTATTGCTTTCAGAGGATGTGATTTTTATGCAGCCGAATAATTTGAAAAGCAGTCAAACATTTGTATTTACAGCCGCTTATTCACCGACAATTAAAATCTGGAAACCGAGTTTACAGTTTGCTTTTATGAAAGATTTCGTGTCTTTGGGCAACCCGCCAATGTCATACAATCAACCGATGGTTCAAATTGCATTGAAAAACAGTATTCTACTGTTCAAAGATTTACGTTTTGGCGCAAATTTCACATATAATTCAAAAGGTAATGAAGATATGATATATGTTTACGACAATTTTCAAGCAGATTTAACGCTGTCTAAATATTTTTTTAATAACAAATTACGGATAAATATCGGGGCTAACGACATTTTTGGAACAAGTTGTCAAAAAGTACTGCTGGAAACAAGAGAGATTTGGAGTCATATCAGAAAGGATTTAAATACCCGAAATGTTAACATTTCGATCAGTTATAACTTCAACGCCACAAAGAGCAAGTACAAAGGCGAACAGGCAAGCGACGAATTAAACAGATTACAATAATGAAATCTTTCGATACCAAGCTTTTGGGCGATTTGTTACAACGGATCGAAGGCCAAAATCGCTTTACCGTAACCCGGCAATTAAATGACTCCGAAACAAAGATAGGAATGAAAGAGCAGATGAAAGGAAGAGTCTTCGTCTTGCAGAACTTCTTGGACTATCCGAGTTTTACATGCAAAACCGAATTAAAAGCCGAGAGCGAGTGAACCGAACAGCGAATCTCTGGTTCCGTAAGTCAAGCGATGCACATAATCAACTCGAAAATATTTAAAAATACCGGATAATCCGATGTGAGCTTCCGCATACGGTTTTTCCCCTAACGCTTCGACGCCGTTATTAAGAATAAACAATTCCGGATGCAATTGCGGATTATTCTTGTCGGAAAGAGGTCCGTAAATAGCTTTAATCCCCCAGTGCGTTTTCATCTTATTTTGCGGAAAAAGTATTTTAAGCGGCGACCAATTCAATTGAAAATCAGCATTTCCGGCAACAAACCGATCGGTAGTAAATTCATAAAGCCGCATCAAGTTGTAGTAATTCGTGTCAAAAATATAAGTTTGGTTCCCTGCCGGAATAAATAACAGGGGAAAAGGAACCGAATTCCAAACTTTTCCTCCGGAAAGACGAAGGTTGAATAAGCCGGCATTCGACGGTAAATCGAAAAACTTGGAAAGACTGAGGTCGGTAATCTGATAACTGTAATCCGAACCGAAAATCCCTTTGACGCCTATTCGGTGATGCAATCTGAAATCCATATCCGGAAAACGGAAAACAATCCGTTTCCCTTTGATGCGGAGATACCTTTCGTTCGGCGCAAACCGGAACGAAACGCCTATTTCCCCGGTTGTAATATCGTTAATCGTTGTTTGCAAACCGTTGTTCACCGTTTGATAGTTAACGATTCCCACGGGTTGATCGTACATATATTTGACATTCAGTTTTAAAGAAAACCGGCGAAGCAGATCCGCTTCATAACTCAATTGTCCGATTTTCTGGAGCGACATATTTGTAGTGCGCCTTTGATAGAAAGAATAGAAAATGTCATCGCGTTTATCATCCAAGCAATCGCGTCCGGGAATATTCAAATCATTCACATAAGTAAGCTGAAATCGCTCCGTTGAACGGGGCATAAAAAGAATATCACCACGGTACTTCCATCGCTCGTCTTTGGTTCCGTAAGCTAAATATCCTCCGGCAGCCGCTCGCGTGCCGATTTCTTGCGAAGTAAATCCCCCGATCCGTAAACGAATCCCTTCCATATAATTGTAGCTGAACATTTGAGAGATCGGTCCTAAATCAAAATGATCCCGAAAAATACCGATATGATCGGTCAGCAAAAGCGAAAGTCCGTTTTGCAAATTCGAAAAAGCGCGCGTATTCTCGGCTTCTTTCATAAATCCGGCAAATTCCTTTTGAGCCGGACTTAGAGCAATTGAATCCTGCGTTTCATTCTCTCGAATACGGACTTGTTCAACCAGCAGACCGGTAGTAATATCATTCCCGATAATAAGCAATGTTTCTTTTTTTGCGGGAGTTTGAATAAACAAAACGGTTCTTGCCGGACCCTTTCTCATCAACGGATTCAAGGTAAATACGGCTTTTACCGGACTTAAATCGTTGACGGAAATATATAAATACCCTTCAAATGCTTTCTCATTGAGTTCTTGAGAGAAAAAAGCAATTTCATATACCGGAATACCGGCGATTTCGGTACGGGAAGAAAAAAAATACCGGTAAATCTTTCCGGCATCTTTTGCCAACGGACTTTTGACCGATGAAAACAAAACATCACTTCGTTCTTTCCACAGATCAACTTTCCCCAACCATTCTTCCAAATAATACCGGATATTTTCCGCCTCGACCATATTCAACGGACTTTGAGCGTAAAATCGGGTCTGTCGGTTTTCTTTCGATTCGCGTTCCGACAGAAACAGCGTCAAATTCAAATACGGCGAATCTTCCCGAACGGGACGGGCATAATCAAGCCATGCATTATAAGGCAGCAGTACTTGTTTAAAAATAAGATTCAAGCTTGTTGAACTATTAATTTCATCGGCAAGAAATTGTTTATTCATTGCCAAATCCACCGCTATTTTTTCATAGCGGTTCGCAGTATTTTTTTCAAATGAAACAGGTTTCCGGTCAATGACTTGCTTCACGAAAGAATCGGCCGGTTGCGTAAACGGATAATATCGCAACGCATGTATATCCCACGCCTTGTATTTTATTTCCGAAGGCGTTTGCTGTGCGTTCCCCGAAAATATACAAAGAATAAACGAAAAAATAAACAGTAACTGGATTTGCATTCGTTGCTTCAATTATTTTTCGTGCAAAGGTAGAAATTATGTTTATTTTTCATGAATAATTGAAGATAAATTTTTTCAGCGTTTGCCGGTTTTATCTTATCTTTGCAGAAAAACTAAACAGTTTGAAACGATGAAGAAAATAGTGTATTTACTTGGTTTGGCTTTACTGTGTATCGCTTGTGAAACCAAAAGTCCGGAAAAGGATTATCAAACCTGCACGGCAGCAGAGAAAGCATATAACGCGCTTGTTGACAAATACAAACAAGAGTCGGATGCCGGAACGTTGACGGAGGAAAGGAAAGCGTCTTTAGATGAAGAGTCGGATACTTTGTTCGAAAATGCCAAAGCCGCTTTTACCGATTTTTACAAGAAGAACATCAATACGGCTTTTGCTCAGAAGATATTCTCCGAAAGCCGATGGACGCGCCGTTTGAGTCCCGATCAATTGGATTCGGTCGTACAGGCTGTTACCGATGCGGCATTCAAAGAGACCGACGCTTATAAAAGCGCCGCAGATCGGTTGTTTCGGATGAAAAGTACCCGCGCGGGAAATCCTTATACCAATATTGTTTCGAAAGATCCGAACGGAAACACGGCCGAATTGGCAAGTTACGTCGGAAACGGAAAATACGTACTGTTGGATTTTTGGGCTTCCTGGTGTCCCGATTGCCGCAAAGAAATGCCGGAATTGGTGGAATTGTATGCCGCTTATAAGGATAAAAATTTTGAAATTGTCGGTTATTCGCTGGATAAAGATAAAGATGCGTGGATAAAAGGCATTGAAGATTTGAATATCACGTGGCCGCAATTGTCCGATTGTGATTTTTGGGATTCCCAAGGCGCTAAATTGTATGCCGTGCAATCTATTCCGCTCAGCGTTTTAATCAATCCGGAAGGAAATATCATCGAAAGAGGCTCAGATATTGAAATGCTGAAAGAAAAATTAGTTGAATTAATAAAATAATTAGGCTTTTTTTACATAAAAGGAATAGTCTTATTTCACTATAAACCAGAAAGTTGAAAATATATAATCTACGGAAAAATCTAAAAACTTTTAAAAATATGTTATATAACTATATTTTTTTTTTGGTCAAGTCAAAAAAAAAGTATTCCTTTGCATTCGATAACCTAAAACAATCTTTTTGCCTTAAACGACTAATGCCTATTAAAAACTGAATAAAAAGGCCCATTGTGAAGTGGTCCTTTTTGTTTTTAAAGAGAATTGAGTATCTTTGCGCTCGAAAGCTATCCGTTTATTACAGATGAAAAATATCCGAAATTTTTGTATTATAGCACATATTGACCACGGCAAGAGTACGTTGGCCGATCGTTTATTGGAATATACCCAAACCATCGAAGGGAAAGAAATGCAAGCGCAGATTCTGGATAACATGGACTTGGAGCGTGAACGGGGAATTACGATTAAGAGTCATGCCATTCAGATGCAATATACTTATCAAGGCGAAGAATACACTTTAAATTTAATTGACACTCCGGGACATGTTGATTTCTCGTATGAAGTATCCCGTTCCATTGCAGCCTGTGAAGGCGCGCTACTGATTGTTGACGCCGCACAGGGAATACAAGCGCAAACCATTTCCAATTTGTATATGGCTCTGGAGCATGATTTGGAAGTTATTCCGGTAGTCAATAAAATTGATTTGCCGTCGGCGATGACCGAAGAAGTGGAAGACCAGATTGTTGAGTTGTTGGGTTGCGACCGGAAAGATATTCTTCGCGCCAGCGGAAAAACCGGCGAAGGAGTCTATGCTCTTTTAGACACGATTGTCGAAAAAATCCCGGCGCCGAAAGGCGATCCGGACGCTCCGTTGCAAGCCTTAATCTTCGATTCGGTTTTCAATGCTTTTCGCGGAATTATTGCGTATTATAAAATTGTAAACGGTTCGATTCGGACAGGAGATTTGGTGAAGTTCGTCGCTACCGGAAAAGAATATGAAGCGGATGAAGTGGGAATATTGAAATTGGAGATGTCGCCTCGCGAGGAAGTCCGATGCGGCGATGTCGGGTACATCATTTCGGGTATTAAGGCTTCGAAAGAGGTGAAAGTAGGCGATACGATTACTCATGTCAAACGTCCGTGCGACAAGGCGATCGAAGGTTTTGAAGAAGTGAAGCCCATGGTGTTTGCCGGAGTCTATCCGATTGTCAGCGAGGATTTCGAAAATTTGCGTTCATCGCTCGAAAAGTTACAGTTGAACGACGCATCATTGACTTTTCAACCGGAGTCGTCGGTAGCGCTCGGGTTCGGCTTCCGTTGCGGCTTTTTGGGTTTGCTTCACATGGAAATCATACAGGAACGTCTTGACCGTGAATTTAATATGGATGTGATAACAACGGTTCCCAACGTATCGTATAAAGTATATGACAAACAAGGAGCGTGCAAAGACGTGCATAATCCCGCCGGGTTACCGGATCCGACCTTAATTGATCATATTGAAGAGCCTTATATCCGGGCGTCCGTCATCACGAATACGGTTTACATCGGGCCGATTATGACGCTTTGTTTGGGAAAGCGCGGAAATTTGGTTCGACAAGATTATATTTCCGGCGACCGGATTGAAATTATTTACGATATGCCTTTGGGTGAAATCGTGATTGATTTTTACGACAAATTAAAAAGTATATCCAAGGGATACGCTTCTTTCGATTATCACATGCATGATTACCGTCCTTCCAAATTAGTCAAATTAGACATTCTTTTGAACGGCGAACCGGTGGATGCGTTATCTGCTTTAACTCATATTGATAATGCCGTTACTTTCGGTCGGCGAATGTGCGAAAAGTTGAAAGAGTTGATTCCCCGTCAGCAATTCGACATCGCTATCCAAGCGGCTATCGGCGCTAAAATCATTGCTCGCGAAACCGTTAAGGCCGTTCGCAAGGATGTAACCGCCAAATGTTACGGCGGAGATATTACCCGAAAAAGAAAACTGCTTGAGAAACAGAAAGAAGGCAAAAAACGAATGAAGCAAATCGGCAGTGTTGAAGTGCCTCAAAAAGCGTTTTTAGCGGTCTTAAAGCTGGATTAATCTCCATGGTTATGCCGACTCTCTTTTTCGCGCTTCCGCTTTTTTGGCAATATCGAGCATGACTCGCGGACTCCGGTTATACGCCGGGTTATTGATTACCGCTTCAATCGTATCGTTATCGTCTATGTCTTCGAATGTAAAAATAAACGGATGCGGACGAGTGGTTTGCCCGATTCGCCGCAAGGCTTCCGGCCCGTAATATTTTTTGATTAATTTCGCTTCGTAAATCAATCGTTCTTCTTCTTCGACTTTTTTTCGATCTTCTTCCGCTTTTCGTCTGCGTATTTCTTCTTCATCCAATATCCGTAGTTCTTCTTCAATTCCTTTCGTCGTCGAAACAATGTTTTCAATACCGAATCCGGAAGCTAAAATAGCGATTTTTATCCGGTCTTCCAAACTTTCGTCCAAAGCGGTTCCCCAAATCACCTCGATGTCGGAACTGAATTTCGCCATAAAATCATGAATTTCGTTAAATTCTTCCATCATTATCGGTTGAAGTGAACCGAACGCAATGTTCAACAAAATCTTTTTTGCTTTGAAAACATCATTGTTATTCAGTAACGGCGAATTTAAAGCGTTTTCGATCGCTTGAGAAACCCGATTGTCGCCTCTCCCCAATCCGCTGCTCATAATGGCGACTCCACCGTCTTTCAGAATGGTTTTTACATCGGCAAAGTCCAAATTAATGTATCCCGGAATAGTGATTATTTCCGAAATGCTCCGAACGGCAATCGTCAATGTTTCGTCGGCCCGTTTAAATGCATCCGGTAGAGAGAGATCGGAATAAACGTCTCGAAGTCGTTCATTATTAATAACCAATAAAGCATCAACATTTTTTTTGATTGCTTCCACGCCTTTCAATGCTTGGATAATCTTGAAATTTCCTTCAAACATAAAAGGAATCGTAACGATGCCGATCGTCAAAATGCCTAATTCTTTGGCTACTCTTGCCACAATCGGCGAAGCTCCGGTTCCGGTTCCGCCCCCCATTCCGGCCGTAATAAATACCATTTCGGTTTCATCGGACAGGACTTGTTTCAAAGCCTCAATGCTATCTTCTGCGGCTTTCCGCGCTACTTCCGGCTTTCCTCCGGCGCCCAAACCGGATCCCAATTGCACTTTGACCGGAATCGGACTGTGTATCATCGCCATGCTGTCGGTATTACACAAAACAAATGTAACATCCCGAATGCCTTCTCTATACATCTGCGTTACGGCATTGCCGCCGCCGCCGCCGACTCCCACTACCTTCAAGATGGAGCGCGAGCGGGCAGGAAAATCAAAATTGATTAACCCTGATTCCATTAAGTCTTCCATATCTATTGTTTATTTGTATTGTTGTCAACAAAATCTTCGTCCGTAAAAAGATCGTTTATTTGTCTGTTAATTATTTTTTTTATTTTCCTTCCAAACTTATTAAAGCCCGATGGACGGTGCGTCACCGGATTCTTTGGTTCGCCGTCGGACGGGTTGTCATCGGTACTGCCGCCTTGCGTATCAACGGGCAGGACGCATCCCGGAGGAGAACCCGGTCGTTTGGGTTCCGGTTCTTTCTCTTTCACACAGTTGTCTTTCCCCAAAATCACCAAACCGACCACGCAAGACTCGGCCGGCGATAATTGAGTCTCGACTTGATTTATCCATACTTTTGCATTCGCCAAACGAACTTCTTTTCCGGTTTGTTCCCGAATAAATTGCGGCAAATCCCGAAGCAAAGCGCCTCCGCCGGTAATTACGATTCCGGCGTCAAGCATTTGGGAATATCCGGAGGTTTGAATTTGACTTCCTATATTCTTGACAATTTCGTCCACACGGGATTCAATAATCCAATTGAGATCTTTGAGTTCGATTTTCCGTGAGGAACTTTGTTCTTCATTCACCGGAACGTCTCCGCTGTCGGTTGATTCCGAAAAAGCGCTTCCGTATTTTATTTTCAACGCTTCGGCTTCTTCTTCCGAAACGTTCAGACTGCGAATGTCTTTCGTAACAGCCAATCCTCCCAAGGGTAGCGTTGCCAAATATTTCAATGCCTTGTTTTTATAGATTGAAACATAAGTAACTCCTTCTCCCCATTCAACCAAAGCGCAGCCCGATTCTTTTTCTTCGGGAGTTAATACGGCTTCGGCTGTTGCCAAAGGTGAAACAAAATAACCGGCAACGGCGATTCCGTTTTTGTTAAACACGGTTTCCAAGTTTCGTTTTAAGCAAGGATTTCCTATTACCAATTGAAATTTTGCTTCCAAATGAGAAGCCACCGTTCCTTGCGGATTTGATACCAATTGTCCGTCTGCATAATATTCCCAAGAAGCAACGCCTAAGTTTTCCTCAAATTCCGGTTCGTGACAGTATGCTTCTTCTTTTATTGATTCCAACAGGGGTCGGTTTATCGTTCCGCCTTCAACTTCCCTTTCCACAGTGAATAACTTTGTGTGAATTGATTGCCCTCCGATGCCCGCGTATATTTTTTCTATCGGCGAAGAAAGGTTGTTATTCAATCTTCCAATCAGTTTGGAAATAATCTCGGAAGTCCCGTCCGTATTATATACCCGACCTCTCCGTATCGCTTGATTCGAAGGCATCATTTCGGTACACAAAACCGAAAGTTTTCCCGAAAAATCTTTCCGAGCAACCAACGCCATTGATTTGGAAGTGCCTAAGTCTAATGCTGCAACAATTTGTCCCATATTCTCTTCGATTTTAATTTTTCATTCTTTTTTCGTACAAACCACTTGGTTTTTAAATTTCAAGTTGATAACCGAATACTTGTTCCATCCCACTTTACTCAATCCTTTTTCGTAAAAGAGACGTAATTTTTCCAGATTTTCTTTATAATCTTCTATTTTGCCTAAGATAATCTGATGATCGCCTACGGCCGGCGTCAATTCGACATCGCCGTTCGGTGCAATGTAAATCTGTTTTATCTGCGAATTCCAGAATTTATCCTGTTGGAGAAACAAGGCAAACTCATACAATTGCTTTTTTGCGTATTCGTCTCCGATGAATCCGCTTGCAACTGGAGCGTAAGCGGCGAAATTAGCCGGAACGGGCATCTTTTCTCCTTCATTGTCCACATAATAACTTTCTTTCTCCGTAAAAACACGCAAAACGGGTACTCGTTGATATACTTTGATTCGTATTGCTCCGTCAATTGTTTTGTAGCATTCTGTCCGTTTAATCAACCGATTTTCTTTCAACTTATCTTCAATTGCCGCTGTATTTATTGTTGACAAAGGTTTTCCTACGGGCGACAATCCGGCTCGAGTAATACCGGTTATTACATCGTTACTCGTAAAATAATTCCGACCCAAAGTGTCAACTATATCCACCCTCAGTTCTTTGCATATTGAATCTTTCTCTGTACGGAAATTCACGTAAAACAGAGAAAACAACAGGTATGCCGATAACAACACCGCAACCGAGATAAGCAGAATTTTCTTAAACATCGAGAATTTCTTTTATGGGTTCAACGAGAAGTTCGATGTCGCCGGCGCCGGCAATTAACACGAGTTCCCGTTTTTTTTCACGCATCGCTTTCAATAATTCTTCTTTTGAATACAGATGTTTTTCGGGCGTTGAAACAAGATCCAGAATCATTTGGGAAGATACTCCCGGAATAGGTTCTTCTCGCGCCGGATAGATCGGAATCAAAATGACTTCGTCGGCAGCAGACAACGATTTGGCAAATTCCCGATAAAAATCGTGGGTTCGGGAATACAAATGGGGTTGAAAAATCACCGTGAGTTTTTTGCCGGGATACAATTCTTTAACCGACGATATGCTTGCGGCTAATTCCTCCGGATGATGGGCATAGTCGTCTATCAATATACAATCGTTTCGCTTGATATGAAAATCGAAACGTCGCTTGGTTCCTTGGAAAGAAGCCATTCCGTTTCGGAGATCACGGGTTGAAACGCCATTTAGGTAAGCAATTGCTAAAGCGGCTATTGCGTTCTGAATATTGATTTTCATCGGAACGCCCAAGTAAATCTCCGGGATAATTTGTTCGGGAGTAACAAAATCAAAGCTGATTTTACCGTTTCTTATCCGGATATTTTTCGCATGAAAATCGCCTTCATCCACTCCGTATCTGTACAATCGTACCCCTTCTTTCAATTTCGGCTCGATATTGACGGCGGTTTCCATCAGTAAAACCCCGTTTTTGCGAACCAATGAGGCGAAATAACCGAAACTTTTTCTGTATTCATTCGTTGTCTTATAAATATCCAGATGATCGGGAGATACCGAAGTGATTATCGCCATGTAAGGCGTAAGCCGATGAAACGAACGATCGTATTCGTCGGCTTCGATCACCGTTAAATCGCTTTTGTCGGAAACCAACAGATTACTATCGTAATTTTTCAAGATTCCTCCCAAAAACGCATTGCAATCAATTTCCGATTGTTTCAAGAGATGAGCAAGCATACTCGAAGTCGTTGTTTTCCCGTGCGTTCCGGCAACGCACAATCCGCGAACGTTCTTTGTAATTTCGCCCAATACTTCCGAACGTTTAAGAACGATAAAGTCGTTTTGATAAAAATAGAGTCTTTCGGAATGATCTTCGGGAACCGCCGGCGTAAAGACTACCAACGTATCTTTTTCGTTTTTAAATAGTTCGGGAATTAAATCAACTCGATCTTCGTAATGAATATCCGCTCCTTCGGCATTCAATTGACGGGTCAAATCGGATTCCACCCGATCGTAGCCGGCGACTTTTTTCCCGTGAAACATAAAATAACGCGCCAATGCGCTCATGCCGATACCGCCGATGCCGATGAAATAAACAGCCGAATAATCTGAAATTGTTTTCCGAAAGTCTATATCCGGATAAAATTTATTCAAAATACCATCTATTTCGCTCACAATTTTGCTTGACGCATCCGGTAAAGCCAATTTCAATATATTTTCACTTAATTCTTTTAATCGCCTATCGTCATTAATAACTTCCAAAGTTTGAGGGATTAAACTCTTTACGGAATCTTGGTCGGGAATGAGAATCGCAGCATTCTTTTTCAGCAGAGCTTCCGCATTTTTGGTTTGGTGATCTTCCGCCACATTCGGAGAAGGTACCAAAATAACCGGTTTTCCCAACAGGCAAAATTCGGAGATTGATCCGGCGCCGGCTCTTGAAATAATCAGATCCGCTATGGAATAAGCCAAATCCATTCGTGCGATAAAAGAACTTAAATGAACGGGAGCTTGCGGAAAATTACGCAATCTTTCTTTCATATTGGGATAATAATAATTTCCCGATTGCCAGATAAATTGAACATTACATTCTTCGATCGTCGGTAAGGCGGCAGAGAGACTTCTATTGATCATTCCGGCTCCCAAACTTCCGCCCAAAACCAAAACGGTTTTTTTGTCGGGATCGCACCCGAAATAGTCGTAAGCTTCTTTCTGTTTTGCTTCGGAACATTCCAAATCGCTTCGGACCGGATTACCGGTCAAAACAATCTTTTCCTTCGGGAAAAATTGTTCCATTCCTTCATAGGCGACACAAATCTTTTCCGCTTTTTTAGATAACCATTTATTGGTTATCCCGGCATACGAATTTTGTTCTTGGAGCAGCGTGGGGATTCCCGCATTGTTTGCGGCGTGTAAAGTGGGACCGCTCGCATATCCTCCTACTCCGATTACAAGATGCGGACGGAAGTCCTTCACTATTTTTCGCGCTTGCCACATGCTTTTGAATAAACGAATCAAAACATCGCCGTTTTTCAAAAGGTTTTTGCGATCAAATCCGGTTACGGGTAAACCCTCGATAGGATAACCGGCGGCAGGAACCCGTTCCATCTCCATCCGGTTTTCCGCGCCGACAAAAAGTATATTCGTCGAAGGATAATGCGCTTTGATAGCATCGGCAAGAGAAAGCGCCGGGAAAATATGCCCTCCCGTACCTCCGCCACTGATAAGTATTCTTAACTGTTTCATAAATCCGGTTTTTTTAATATTATATGGTTTGTGTTATTAATTCTTCATTTTCAATAGTTAATTGTTTTTCTTCTTCAAATTCCTTTGCAATAATTTCTTCCTGCCGGACTCCTCTCGGATTTTCAAAGCGGCTGACGCTTAATATAATCCCGACAAATACGCAAGTGACTAAAATAGAACTCCCTCCCTTGCTGATTAAAGGCAAGGGTTGGCCGGTAACCGGTATCAAACCGACCGAAACCGACATATTGACCACGGCCTGTATAACTAACATCAAAGCGCTGCCTATAACTAAATATTTAGGAAACAGTTTCGTACATCGTCCGGCAATAATACCCGCTCGTATAAACAGGAAAACGTATAAAGAAAGAACGGCAATTCCTCCGGCAATACCCGTTTCTTCAATAATAATCGCGTATATAAAATCGGAATACGCTTGAGGCAGGAAATCCCTTTGCCGTCCGTTTCCGGGCATGGTTCCGAAAATTCCTCCCCGCGCTACCGCAATATTAGCCTGCGTCGTTTGAAAATTATCGTCGGTTACTTCGTAGTCTCCCTTTCTTATATCCGGTTTTTCTTTGTAATCCGTGATTCGCCCGACCCACGTAACTCCCCGTTCAAGTCCTATGTTTTTTGCCGTGCCGGGAAAAAACCAAATAAACGCGAATAAAAGCGCAAGGGAAGCGACGGTAACCGAGACAAACAGAGTCATTCTTTTAAATGAAATTTGTCCGATGAACATCATAATGGCGACAACGCCGTATAATATCGCCGCGGTAGAAAAGTTATCTCTTAAAATAAGAATGCAAGTTACAATGGTAAGTATCCATATCCATTTGAAACTCAAACTTTCCGACAGTTTATTTTTTTGACGACTCAAAATAAAAGCGACACAGGAAATCAAAGATAACTTGGCTATTTCGGAGGGTTGAAATCCGAACAGATACCGGTTAGCGCCGTTCACGGTGTGACCCATGAATTGGGTTGCTATCAGCAGAAGCCAAACAAAAGGAAGCATTACGGCAAATATTCGGAAATATTTGGGATTCACGCTGTGAACGAGTAGAACGATGGCTGTTCCCGTTAATAAGAACATCGTATGTTTCAGAATCGGCTGCCAATAATTGGTTTTGAACGTCAGCATACTGGAAGCGCTGTAAACTTCAACGATGGAAATCACGCAAAGAATCGCGAATATCACCCACATTACCCGGTCTCCTCTGAATATTTTACCGGCAAAACTATTCATAATTGTTACTGTTTTTAAAAATTAAAGATTCCGTACCCATGCTTTGAATTGTGTTCCCCGATCTTCGTAATTTTTGAATAAATCGAAACTGGCGCAACAAGGCGATAGCAATACCGTATCTCCTTTTTCGGCAATTTCATACGCTTGAGAAACGGCTTCCTGCATGGAACGGGCATCTGTCGTTTGTTTGACTTTGTCGTCAAAAAAATCGTGCAGTTTCGTATTATCGGCGCCTAAAAAAATCAAAGCGCGGCATTTGTCTTTTACCAATGATTCGATGGAGCGATAATCGTTTCCTTTATCGGTTCCGCCCAGAATCAACACAACGGGGGTTTTCATACTTTGCAAAGCGTACCAAGTTGAATTAACGTTGGTGGCTTTCGAATCGTTGACGTATTCGACCCCTCTGACGCGAGCTACTTTTTCCAGACGATGTTCGACGCCTTTGAAATTACTTAAAGATTGGCGAATATCGTCGTTTTTTATATCCATCAGTTTTGCAGCAATTCCGGCTGCCAACGAATTATATAAATTGTGTTCGCCGGTCAAAGCGATGAGTTCTTCTTCCATAGTGAAAATACCTTTAGGAGTTTCTATAATAATTTGTTTGTCTTCCGTATAAGCGACTGCGCCTTTCCCTTTTTTCAAGGCAAACGGATATAAGGCGGCTTTCGGTCGCTTTTTATTGATTTCTTCCCGAATGAACGGATCATCATTCCAAAAAATAAAAGCGTCTTCCGCCTTTTGATTTTGAAGAATCCGCATCTTGGCATTGACGTAATTTTGCATTTCGTAATCGTAACGATCCAGATGGTCGGGCGTAATATTCAATAAAACGGCAATATCCGCTTTAAATTCGTACATTCCGTCCAATTGGAAACTGCTTAATTCTATGACGTAATAATCGTAATTCGATTCTGCAACCTGCAAAGCAAAACTATTTCCCACATTGCCTGCCAAACCGACATTTAATCCGGCATTTTTCAGAATATGGTGAGTAAGCATCGTTGTGGTTGTTTTTCCGTTGCTTCCGGTGATACAAACGGTTTTTGCCCGGGTATATCGGCCGGCAAATTCGATTTCGGAGATGACCGGTATTCCCTGCTCGCGCAGTTTACGAACAACGGGCGCTTTATCGGGAATACCCGGACTTTTGATTACTTCATCGGCATTCAAGATTTTATCTTCCGTATGTTGATTTTCTTCGTAAGAAATCCGGTATTTATCCAACAACTCTTTGTATTGAGGTTTTATATTTGATAAATCCGAAACAAAGACATCGAATCCCTGCTTTTTCGCCAATACTGCCGCACCGGCGCCGCTCTCGCCTCCTCCGAGAATAACGATTCGCTTACCGGCAACCGGTTGCCGAAACTCCGTATTTTTGCTTGTATTATTTTTATTTTCCATATTTTCTTTTTTTATCTCATTTTTAAAGTAGCGATTGCCAATGCCGCTAAAATGATTCCTATTAACCAGAAACGAACGACAATCTTCGATTCCGGAACCGCCGTCAACGGTCTTTGAATCAGCGCTTCAATTCCCGCATTTCCTTGTTTTTGAAAATGATGGTGCAACGGAGTCATTTTGAAAATCCGTTTCCCTTCACCGTATTTTTTCTTTGTGCATTTGAAATAACAGACTTGGAGCATAACCGAAACGCTTTCTGCGAAAAATATGCCGCATAAAATCGGCAATAATAATTCTTTATGGATGATTATGGCGAAAACGGCAATAATTCCTCCCAAAGTGAGCGAGCCGGTATCTCCCATAAAAACCTGCGCCGGAAAAGCATTGTACCAAAGAAAGCCGATGGTTGCTCCGATGAATGCGGCCGCGAATACGGATAATTCTCCGCAGCCCGGAATATACATGATGTTCAAGTAAGCCGCATATTTGATGTTACTCGACACGTAAGACAAAATCCCCAGAGCGACGCCGATGATTGCCGAATTTCCGGCAGCAAGCCCATCTAATCCGTCGGTGAGGTTTGCTCCGTTCGAGACGGCGGTTACGATAAAAATCGTAACAATTACAAAAACGATCCATGTGGCCGCCGTGCGATAACCGGGCATAAAAGACACCAAACTTCTGTAATCCAAGTTGTTGTTTTTCAAAAAAGGAATGGTGGTCTGTGTTGATTTCACCGCCGGACTGTATTCTACTTCCGTAATAATCCCGTTTTTCCGAATTTCCACATTTTCGTGTATCACCGTTTGGGGACTTAAATAAAGAGTCAATCCGACAATCAAACCCAAGCCGATTTGTCCTACGATTTTGAATCGCCCGCTCAGTCCGTTTTTATTTTTTCTGAATACCTTAATATAATCGTCCATAAATCCGATACAACCTAACCATACGGTTGTAATCAGCATGAGGATAATGTAAATATCGAGTAAGCGACAGAATAACAAAACCGGCAGAATGATTGAAATAATTATTATTATTCCTCCCATGGTAGGCGTTCCTATTTTTTTCATTTGGCCTTCCAGCCCCAAATCGCGCACTACTTCGCCAATCTGCATTTTCTGGAGTTTTTCGATAATCCTTCGCCCGATAATCGTTGATATTACTAATGAAAAAATCAAAGCCATCGCCGAACGAAACGAAATATACCGAAACATTCCCGCTCCGGGAAAATTCAGTTTATCAAGATATTCAAATAAATAATAGAACATACGCTTTATTTGTTTTCGTTAAAAATAGCTGTTACAATTTCCCTGTCGTCGAAATGATGTTTAATTCCTTTCACTTCTTGATAATCTTCGTGCCCTTTACCGGCAATCAAAACAACGTCATTGGTTTGAGCCAAAAGGCAAGCCGTACGAATAGCCTCTCTTCGATCCGTGATTTTCAGCGATTTTTGGGGAGATACTTCCGTCAACCCTTCCGCCATATCGCGAATAATGTCTTCCGGTTCTTCAAAGCGGGGATTATCGGAAGTGAGAATCACATAATCGCTCAGACGAGCGGCTTCTTTCGCCATGATGGGACGTTTTCCTTTGTCGCGATTTCCTCCGCAGCCGACTACGGTGATAATATTTCCTTTCCCCGATAAAACTTCCCGAATTGCATTCAGCACATTGGTCAGTGCATCCGGCGTGTGGGCGTAATCCACAATCGCCGTATAGCCTTCCGGCGAACGGAAGGTTTGGAATCGTCCGGAAACCGATTGAAGCGTACTCAATATCAACAACGCTTCATCGGGGTCTTGTTCCAAGAGAACAGTCGTTCCGTAAACCGCCAAAAGATTGTAAGCGTTGAATTTCCCGACAAATTGCGTAACTATTTCTTTTCCGTTGATACTCATTTCCGTTCCGTCGAAATGCGATTCCGAAATTTTCCCTTTGAAATCGGCCAAAGATAAAAGGGAATACGTATGCTTATTCGCTTGGGTATTTTGAAGCATGAATCCTCCGTTTTTATCGTCTTTATTGGTCAAAGCAAAAGCGTCGGCAGGCAATCCGTCGAAGAACGCTTTTTTGGCATCGCGATACGCTTCGAAAGTCAAATGATAATCCAAGTGATCGCGCGTAAGATTCGTGAATATGCCGCCTTTAAATTTCAATCCGGCAATCCGTTTTTGAGCGATTGCGTGCGAACTGACTTCCATAAATACATAGTCGCAACCGGCATTCAGCATTTGCGCCAACAAATTGTTCAATTCAATAGCGTCGGGCGTGGTATGGTCAGCCGGCAGCTCTTTATCATTAATGTAATTACAAACGGTTGACAATAATCCGGTTTTATATCCTAATTTTCGAAACATTTGATACAATAAAGTAGCGATTGTCGTTTTGCCGTTGGTGCCGGTTACGCCGACCAATGTCAGATGTTTCGACGGCTCGCCGTTCCAAACGGAAGCGATTCGTCCCAAGGTTTCCGCACTGTCTTTGACCCGAACATACGTCACGCCATTTACTCGATTTTCCGGAAGCGTTTGACAAACAATCGCTTTTGCACCTTTTTCAATCGCTTTCTCAATGAATGAATGACCGTCCGCTTGCGTTCCGGGAACAGCGATGAAAAGGAATTCCGGTTCTATTTTCCGCGAATCGCAATGAATGCCTTCAATCGGTATATCAAGATTGCCGATTATTTCCGGCGCCTCCGTTGTATGAAGAAGTTCTCTTAATTCCATAATTTCATTTGAGTTGAATGGTTATTGTTTGCCCTCGCAGCGCCGTTGCTCCGGCGACCAACGATTGACTATATACGGCTCCTTTCCCGAACAGATTCACTTGCAAACCGGCGCTTTCCAAAGCGTAAACGGCATCTTTCGCACCCATCCCGATAACGTCGGGTACGGCGTTGTCCTTGATTGTTTGCTCTTTCAATACCAAACGGTCGGCAGTCCATTGAGGTCTTATCCAGTTTCCTTTCAGACTGTCTGTGTAATGAATATTTAATTTATTCAAGACATATTTTGAATAGTCCGACAGCCCGCTTTTTACTTTCGGAACGTCCGCAACCGGAATTTCTTTATCAAGAATAATCGGTTTTGCTACAGCAACATCCTGCGTATAGATTGCTTCGGCAATTCGTTTGAAAACCGCTCCGCTCATGTATCCGCCGGAAGCGTTTCCGTTACGCGGACGTCGAATTACCACAATACAGGAATATTTCGGATCATTTGCCGGAAAATAACCGCAAAACGACACTTGATGCGATTTTCCTCCCGCTTTATATCCGGCAGCGCCTTGAGATAATTGCGCTGTTCCGGTTTTCCCTGCAATTCGAACCAAATCCGAACGAGCCGGCTTTCCGGTTCCGTGCGGATGATTGACAACGCTGTCCAACATTTCCCGAATAATTTCCAAGGTTTTATCGGAACAAATGTGTTCGTTGATTATTTCCGTTTTTTTCTTTTCTATTTTTCTCGCATCGCGAATTTCTTTTACGAAAATGGGCTTGATCATCGTTCCGTTATTTGCAATGGCATTAAAAAAAGTCAATGTATATATCGGCGGAATTTGCGTTTCATAACCGAATGACATCCAAGGCAAAGTTGTTTTAGACCACGTTCTTGTGGAATCTTTCGGATGACGGATTTTTGCTCTTCCATAGCCGGGGATTTCAAGATTCAAATCTTTATTGAATCCTATTTTATATAGTCCGTCAACGTATTTGCCCGGATTCTTTTCGTAACCTTTCAAGATAATTTTGGCTACGCCGATATTGGAAGAAAACCAGATGGCTTTTGCTGCGGTTATTTTACCGTATCCGCCGCGATTTGCATTGTGATCCAACAATTGAAAACCGCCGTATTCGAATTTACCGTTGCCGACGTCCACCGGATCATCGGGATGAACGACGCTGTCTTCCAAAGCAACCATCATGGAAGCGACTTTGAATGTTGAACCCGGTTCGCTCATGTCGGACAAGGCGTAATTTTGAATTTCGTCCCACGCGCCCTCTTTGTATCTTTTGAGGTTAGCGATGGCTTTCACTTCTCCCGTTTTTACTTCCATAACAACGGCGGTTCCCGATTCGGCGTCTAATTCTTTCAGTTTATCCATTAACGCATTTTCCGTTATACTTTGAATATTAATGTCTATTGTTGAAATAATGTCTTTTCCCGGAACGGGGTCAATTTCCGGGATTTCTTTGAATCGTCCTTCCACCCATCGTACCGTAACTTCTCCCGGTTTACCTTGTAATAAAGAATCATAGCCTAATTCCAAACCGGTTTTCCCGCCGACGCCTTTGACTCCGTCCCAAATATCCCCGATTGTTCGAGAAGCCAATATATCAAACGGTTTGATTCGTTTCATCAGTTTTCTTTCGTATAATCCGGAGCGGTTGCGACCCAGATTAAAAAAAGGCATTTGTTTAATCGCTTTAAGTCCTAAATAGTCCACCGGTCGAACGGCTAACGGATATTCTCTGCTCTTTTTTGCCACATTTTCTTCGCCCCCGGCGATTCTTTCGGCTTCTTTTTGCCGCATCTTTAAACCGATTAAAATATTGGTTTCATATTGAGCGGCCGATTTCTCCGGAAATTGTTTATTCAATTGAACGGAAAGCAGTTTGACATTTGCTTTTAAAATGCTGTCGTTCATACCGTCCGCCCAGAAATCCATATACAATTGATAATAAGTTTCGGACACGGCCATCAATTCTCCGTCTGAAGAGAAAATATTTCCTCGCGGCGCCGGAATCGAATCGTGAAAAGGACTATATTTTTTCCCTATTTCAATCCATCGGCTCCCTTCCACAAAAGAAGTTACGAAGGCTTTCCCGATAATTGATACGATGAGCAGTCCCAAAATTAATGCAACGATAAAGTAATTCCGTTGTATTTTCTTATTCTCTATGTTATTCTTGTCGGCCATTTATCCTTTTATTTTTTATTTCCGAATTTGATAAACGGTTGTATTGCTTTTTGTCAACTCGATCCCTTTTTCTCGAAGCAACTCCTCGATTTGCGATTGCCGGGTGATTGCCGTTAATCGAGTAGTCAAAAACACCTGTTCGTAATTCAAGTCTATCAGTTCCTTTTTTAACATATCCATCTCCGACAATTTTTTTGCGCAATAGTAGCGATTGCTGATAAAAAGTAAAATTAAACAGAAAATCAAAAAAAACAATTTGGATTGTTTGATTACAAAATCTTCCGTCAATATGCTGCCTCCGAAAAAATACGAAAGTTTCTTTTTCTTCTTTCCGGATTTTACCTTCGGTTCTTCGTTTTTATTTTCCGATTCCATCGCTTTTCTGTATATATCCTTATTTATTGGTCCCGGATAAACTCGTTTCGTTCCGGGGTTTCATTTCGATAATTCTCAATTTAGCGCTCCCGGAGCGGGGATTTCGTTCGATTTCTTCCACTTGAGGAACAATCACTTTCGTATGAATTGCCTGAAACGGCGTTTTTATGTTTCCGTAAAAATCTTTTTCAACAATTCCTTCAAAATTACCGGCCTTGAAAAAGTTTTTTACCAAACGATCTTCCAAAGAATGATAAGAAATGACAACCAATCTTCCTCCCGGTTTCAGCAACGCGGTCGCTTGTATCAAAAGTTTTTTCAAAGCGTCCGTTTCTTTATTTACCGTTATTCGCAATGCTTGAAAAGCTTGAGCGAGTTGTTTTTTCTCTTTTTCCCGACTGAAAAAAGGTTTCAGAATATCCGAAAATTCTTGAGTGGTCCGAATTTCTTTTTGTTCCCGAGCCGCTACAATCGCCTTTACAATCGCCCTCGAATTTCTTAATTCTCCGTAATAATAAAAGATGTCGGCCAAATCTTCTTCGGAAAACGTATGAAGGATTTCGGCCGCATCAATTCCCGCGCGATTATTCATCCGCATATCGAGGTCGCCTTCATGACGAAAAGAAAATCCTCTGCTTTCATCATCGAAATGATGAGACGAAACGCCTAAATCAGCCAACAGGCCGTCAATTTCCTTTACGCCGTACCAATCCATAAAATTGGAGAGATACCGAAAATTACTTCTTACAAAAGTGAATCGCGGATCGGAAAAACGGTTTTCCTCTGCATCTTTATCTTGATCGAAACCGTAGAGATGTCCTTCGCCGCTCAAACGCTCCAATATCATTTTCGAATGACCGCCTCCGCCGAAAGTAGCGTCCACATAAATCCCGTCCGGACGAATCTGTAATCCTTCGATACTTTCCTTCAACAAGACAGGAACATGATATGCAGGGCTTTCTCTCATATTTCTTTACAATTTATCCGGTTTCTCGTTTGCCGGTTTCGAACTCAGTAATTTCTTTACCCGGCTCTTCAAATCTTCGGCGCTCAGCATGGACTCGGCCAATTGATCGGGATTCCACAATTCGATAGTCGTATTCATACCCACGAAGCAGATGGCATTGGAAATCCGAGCCATTTGCAAATATTTTTTCGGAATCAAAATACGCCCGTTAGAATCCAAATCCAAGCTTTCCACCAACCACGAAAATTGACGAAAGAGGTGTTGTTCCTCTTCGTCCCACTCATTCAACCGCGCCCGAAGTCTGTTCAACTCTTCTTTCCAGACTTTTTCGGGGTATAAAATCAAACAATCTTGATAGACGTCTTTCCGCAACACAAGATGCGCTTCTCCCGATGATTGCAGGATTTTGCGAAAGGATGCGGGTACGAAAACCCGTCCTTTTACATCCGTTTTTGCGTTAATCGTTCCGATAAATGCGTCCATCTGTTATCAATTGTTTATTTTAAGGTGTAAAAGTACAAAATTCCCCACAATTCACCACATTTTTCAATAATTTTTTTTTCACAAAATTATCAACCGAATTATCAACCAATTATTAAATAATTAAAATACTGTTTATCAATTATTTATCTACAACGCTATAAAAGTGGGGAAAATATTTTAATAACTATTACCTTTCCCATACTTCCTTTATTGCCTACCGGTAGATAGCGGATCCCTTTTTTATCCCAACCGCGCCTGTTTTTTTACAAAGTTGATTGTCTATTTAAAAATACTGCTGTTTTTTGCGATTTCCCCGTGAAAAGATTGCACTTTTTTGAACACGCCAATAGAATACGGATAGTAAATTGCATTTTCAATAGGTCATAATAAATTCTTTATACTAAAATATCCATTGCTATTAATTTTTTTTGTAATTTCGCAGCAAATTATAAACCGTTATTTCGGATAATTATTTCGTGGGAAAAACGTAATATAAAATGAACTATACACAACGAAAAGCAAGAAAGTACGTAGCCAAAATACTTTCATTACCTTATTTGTCAAAAAAAACCGTTTTTATAGCTGATTTAATTTCTATAGCTATCGCATTCACTATTGCTTCTTTTGTCTGTTACAGCTTAGCCGTAAAACCGGTTCACCCGATACCTTTTATTATAAAATTGGCTTTGTGCGTTATTATAAACGGATTATTTTTTATCCTTTTTACGACTTATCGGGGAGTCTTGAGATATTCGTCGTTCAGAGACAGTTTACGTGTTTTTTTGTCTTTGCTTCTTGCCAATATTGTTTTATGGATAGCCTTATTAACTATTTACAATGAGCCTTTTCTTTCTTCAATATTGATTTTTATCAATTTCGTTTTAGGATTCAGCGCGATTGTTTTCGGTCGAATGATGGTGCGGCTGTTTTTTGATTACGTTAAAACAATATATACCAATAAAAAGCATTTGCCGCTATTGATTTTCGGTACGAGCGCAACGCATATATCTCTTGCCAAAATGATTCGGGACAATGAATATCTGCCTTATTCGATAGCGGGATTCATTTCGTCCAATTCGCGAAAAATGAATCAGAAAATCATGAATTATCCGGTTTACAGCAAATCCGATTTTATTTCTGATGCATCTAATTTTCAACATATTAATTCCTTACTGATTGTTTCGGAAGAATTGGAACCGGCTGAGAAAAAGTTATTGGTGGAAAAATGTATGCAATACAAAATCGAATTGCTGTCTGCTCCGTTGTTGGACAGCGACTGGAAAACAGAGGAAAAGAAAATACGCAAAATAAATAAAATCCGCATCGAAGATTTATTGGGAAGAGTTCCTATTCAGACGGATGTAAAGTTAATCGAAAATGATTTGACGGGTAAGACAATTTTGATTACGGGCGCGGCGGGTTCTATCGGAAGTGAAATTGTCCGGCAATTGTGTTGCTTCGACGTAAAAATGTTGTTGTTGTGCGATATAGCCGAAAGTCCGCTACATCAATTAAATCTGGAATTAAACAATTCTTTCCCGTCAGTGAAAAAACAGTTATTGATTGCCGATGTTCGAAATTATGAACGAATGAAATTCATCTTCGAGCAATATCAACCGCAATATATTTATCATGCGGCAGCATACAAGCATGTTCCTTTGATGGAAGAACATCCTTCGGAAGCGGTATTAACCAATGTGATGGGAACAAAAAATGTAGCCGATTTAGCCGTAAACTACGGGGCAGAATGTTTTGTAATGATTTCAACGGACAAAGCGGTAAATCCGAGCAGTGTGATGGGAGCTTCCAAGCGAATCGCTGAAATTTATATTCAATATTTAACTCACCATCAAACCGAAAGGCCGGGAAAAACATCCGTTCGTTTTATAACCACTCGTTTCGGCAACGTTTTGGGGTCGAACGGATCGGTAATCCCTTTATTTGCAAAACAAATTGAAACCGGCGGTCCGATTACGGTCACGCATCCGGAAATTATCCGTTATTTTATGACCATTACGGAAGCTTGTAATCTGGTACTTGAAGCCGGTTGTTTGGGTCTCGGAGGAGAAGTTTTTGTATTCGACATGGGTGAATCAGTCAAAATCAAAGATATGGCGGAATCTATGATTCGCTTATCGGGTTTAGAACCTTATAAAGATATTGATATTATTTATACGGGACTTCGCCCCGGAGAAAAATTATATGAAGAATTATTGTATGATCATAAGGAAAAAATACTGCCGACACGCCATGAGAAAATCATGATCAGCGAGGTAACCGAATGTAATTACGAGGAAGTATTTCCCTTGTTATGCCGATTGATTAAAATAACCGGGAATGACGATCCTATGGAAATCGTAAAGCTGATGAAAAAAATTGTACCGGAATTTATCAGTCTTAATTCAATTTATTGCGCATTAGATAAAGAAAATTATACCCAAAAGTGTACATTTGCATAACTTCAGATAAAAAATCAGTATGAACATCGCAGTTGTCGGAACGGGTTATGTCGGTTTAGTTACCGGAACCTGCTTTTCTGAAATGGGTATTAATGTCACGTGTGTGGACATTGATTCTCAAAAAATACAAAATTTGAATCAAGGAATTATTCCTATTTATGAACCGGGTTTGGAAGATTTGGTAAAAAGAAATACCAAAGCGGGTCGTCTCGAATTTACAACGGATTTGGTTTCTTGCTTAGATAAAGTAGAAGTCGTATTTTCCGCCGTCGGTACCCCTCCGGATGAAGACGGGAGCGCCGACTTGCGCTTTGTTCGGGAAGTAGCGCGAACCATCGGTCAACACATCCGAAAATATGTATTGGTTGTAACCAAAAGCACGGTACCGGTCGGAACGGCTCAACAGGTCAAAGCAATAATCAAAGAGGAACTGTCCAAACGAAACCTCGACGTTCCGTTCGACGTTGCATCGAATCCCGAATTTCTGAAAGAAGGAACAGCCGTTAAAGACTTTATGGGTCCGGATAGAGTTGTAGTCGGCGTAGAAAGCGAGAAAGCCAAAGAATTGATGGATCGGTTATACAAGCCGTTTACATTAAACAACTACCGGATGATTTATACCGATATTCCTTCGGCAGAGATGATTAA
>WRFZ01000151.1 GCA_009778655.1 Candidatus Azobacteroides sp. | reverse complement strand
TTATTCAAGCGGATATTCATCTTTTGCATAATTTTCCGGCAGTTCTCATTACCGGCGTCATTGCTCTTGCGACCGGAATAATTGCCGGTATTCGTCCCGCTTTTTATATGACGGCTTTACCTCCGGCTTTGGCATTAAACGGTAATTTCGGGTTATCTCCGTCCGGTAAAAAATTGCGTATTGTATTGATCGGCTTTCAGTTTTTTATTTCTTGCGTATTAATTATCACTGCATTTTTTGTGTATAAACAAAACCGGTTTATGCAGAAATATACTTTGGGTTACACTACCGACCGGATTGCATTGACGGAATTACCGCAAAGTATTGCCGGTAAAAACAAAAAAGCATTTGTCGCTCAGTTGAAAGATAATCCGGATATTACGGATGTTGCTTTTTCTCGGCAAAAATTTGGAGCAAGCGATAGCTATCGCGGTTGGAGCGCAAAATTCAAAGACGAAACGATTAATTTTTCTTCTTTATCTGTGTCATGGAATTTTCCGACGGTCATGGGCATTAAAGCCATCGAAGGCAGGATGCCGGAGGAAAGTGATGAAAACGATAATTGTATTTATTTTGTCATTAACTCGACCCTGCAAAAGGCATATCATATACATCCGGACGATATAATTGATGTGTCGTGGATAAAAAGTGATAATCCCAACAATGGGAAAGTATTGGGAGTAATCAATGATGTTCAATTTACTTCTTTGCGCGATCGGGTTGAAGAAATGGCATTCGTTTTCAATGACCATAATTTGCAAGCGCAATCATATATCCGTATCAAAGACGGTGCGGATCTCCGTTCGGCGGTTAAATACATTGAGAAAACGATTGTGTCGTTCGATCCGGCGTATCCGATAAAAATCGAATTTTATGACGAAGTATTTAATACTTTATATCAAAGCGAAATTAAGCTTGAATATCTTGTTAATTTGTTTAGCTTGATTGCAATAATTATCGCTCTTGCCGGAATTTTCGGGTTGGTAATGTTTGAATGCGAATACAAACGCAAAGAAATCGGTTTGCGCAAAGTGATGGGTTCAACCGAAACGGAAATCCTCGGACTCCTCAACCGGATGTATTTACGTATTTTCGCAATTTGTTTTATTGCTGCCGTTCCTGTCGGTTATTACATAATCACCCGCTGGTTGAATAATTTTGCATACAAAACTGCGATTCATTGGTGGGAATTTCTCCTCATCGGGTTCTTGATTTTGTTGGTTATTGCAGCCACCGTTACCGGACAAAGCTGGCGGTCGGCCACGATTAATCCGGTGAAAGTCTTGAATGTTTCGTAACGGTTTATTCATTTATCAATACTTGAAAATTATATCGGGGAAAAAGTAGAAATTACCCTCTGTCTCCGACTTCAAATCCATTGACAATTTAGTTGTTTTTAATCCGTGGAAATAGAGAAAAAAGATACAGCCCATCATTTTTAACGAATCCTGTTTTTAACAAAAAGCGTGTAACCCAATAATACAAACGGATTACACGCTTTATGCAGACAATCATTCAATCATTACCGTACCTTTTTGCCGGAATTTTGAGTAATCTCTATTCGCGCAATTTTTACGATAAGTATTTAATGCTCTTTATTCCACGACTCCTTTAATTCGAGCCGTAATTCTTGACGGATCACCGGATGTAATGATCGTAATCGTTTTGTCGAAAGGACCGCGACGACCCCTCGGATCGAAAGTGGCAGTCACTTCACCGGTTTGACCCGGTTCAATCGGTTCCTTTGTCCAAGCGGGAGCAGTACAACCGCACGACCGAACAACATTGGTTATCAAGATCGAAGCTTTTGTGTTATTGGTAATAATAAAAGTAGCGCTTACACTTCCTCCGTCTTCCTTAATTGTTCCGAAATCATGAACGGGTCTATCAATCGTAATCTCATCTTCAGTCATATACCAAAAGTTTTCTTTATTGGCTTTAGTCGAAAATTGAGGGACGCTTGCCAATAAAAATAACCCCGCTAAGGCGGGTATGACTAATACAAATTTTATAAATTTTCTTTTCATCATAGCAAATTATTTTTTATTGAACAAATAATTTTTGGGTTACATAATTTCTACAAAGTTAGACAAAAAATATTTACCGCCACTTATTTTGCCGTTATTTTTCCTTATTTTTGTCAAATTTTTTATAAAAATCAATCGCAAGAGCATAGCGTCGGCTGTAAATTCCTGTCTCCGAATGCGTTGTCAATTCGCGCTACATTCACCCAGAACTTGTTATCTCGAATTTGATCCGACGGAAATGCGGCTTTTGTTCGAGAGTAAGAATGCTTCCATTCATCGGCGCAAATTTCGTATTGAGGATGCGGTGCATTGATCAAGACATTGTCCGCTTTATCGGCGGCGCCTTTGGCTACTTCGTCAATTTCTTCGCGGATGGTTAACATTGCTTCAACGAAACGATCCAATTCGCGGAGACTTTCACTTTCCGTCGGCTCGATCATCAACGTGCCGTGAACCGGGAAGGAAAGGGTAGGGGAATGATAACCGAAGTCAATCAAACGTTTGGCAATATCCGTTTCGGTAATTTCCGAATATTCTTTGATGTTTCGACAGTCGAGAATCAATTCGTGACCCACTCTGCCGTTGGCTCCTTTGTAAACAATACCGTAAGCTTTTTCCAAACGGGCCGCTAAATAATTGGCATTCAAAATGGCGATTTTAGTCGCTGCTGTCAAACCGGAAGCTCCCATCATGCGAATATATCCGTAGGTAATCGGCAAAATACCGGCGCTGCCCCAAGGAGCTGCGGCAACAGCATTCGAGCCGGAGCCGTCTTTGATCGGATGCGAAGGAAGGAAGGGAATCAGATGCTTGGCAACGCAAATCGGACCTTCTCCGGGGCCGCCGCCGCCGTGAGGAATGGCAAACGTTTTATGCAAATTCAAATGGCAAACGTCCGCACCGATAAAACCGGGATGAGTCAGTCCTACTTGCGCGTTCATATTAGCGCCGTCCATATATACTTGTCCGCCGTTTTCATGAATGATTCGGCACATTTCGATAATATCGGTTTCAAAAATTCCGTGAGTGGAAGGATACGTAATCATCAATGCCGCCAAACGGTTTTTGTTTTCTTCCGCTTTGCATCTCAAATCTTCCAAACTTGCATTTCCCCGATCGTCGGTTTGAATGGTGATAGTTTGAAATCCGGCTTGAACGGCACTTGCCGGATTCGTTCCATGCGCCGAAGCCGGAATCAATACGATGTCTCGACAACTCTGACCCGTTGCTTGCTGATACGCCCGAATGGTCATTAATCCGGCATATTCGCCGGCAGCTCCGGAATTGGGCTGAAAACTCACGCCCGGCAATCCGGTGATTATGCTTAGATAAGAAGCCAAATTATCAATGATTTCTCGATAACCTTCCGTCTGATCTTCTGGAGCGTAAGGATGTATATTCGCGAGTCCGGGATAATTGAGCGGCAACATTTCCGAAGCGGCATTCAGTTTCATCGTGCAGGAGCCTAACGAAATCATGGAATGAGCGAGCGACAAATCTTTTCTCTCCAATTGTTTGATGTAACGCATCAATTCGGTTTCCGAACGGTAAGTATTGAAAACCGGATGTTGCAGATAGGAACTCTTACGTAAAAATCGTTGATCAAAATAGATTGCATCGGGAATTTCCTTGTCCGAAGTATATTCGGCTTGAATAGCCGTAGCGAAGATGTACAAAAGGATTCCGATGTCTTCCGGCAAAGTCGTTTCGTCCAAACTTATTCCGATTGTTTCGTCATCGAAATAACGAAGATTCACTTTACAATCCAAAGCCGTTTCCCGTAAAATAGCCGGAGATGCGGTTTGCGGCAAACGAATTTTCAAGGTATCGAAGAAATCGGTATTTTCTTGACTGTAACCTAACCGAATGAGTTCATTCGATAAAAAACCGGCATAAGCGTGGATTCGCTCGGCCATCGCTCGTAATCCGTCGGGGCCGTGATACACCGCATAAAAAGAAGCCATAGTTGCCAATAAAGCTTGTGCGGTGCAGATATTGGAAGTGGCTTTTTCTCGTTTAATGTGCTGTTCTCGGGTTTGCAAAGCCATACGATAGGCTTTTTTCCCGTAAGCGTCTTTGGAAATTCCGATGATTCGTCCCGGAATCGAACGCTTATATTCCTCCTTTGCCGCTAAATAACCGGCGGAAGGTCCTCCGTAATACATCGGGATCCCGAATCGTTGGGAACTTCCGAATACCACGTCGGCTCCCCATTCGCCCGGAGGCGTTAAGATACAAAGAGCGAGTAAATCGGCGGCGACGGCAACCCGAATCCCGGCGGCATTGGCTTGAGCGGTAAATCCGGTATAATCTTCAATTGATCCGTCGTCGTTCGGGTATTGCAAGATAGCTCCGAAAACGTTCTCCGTAAGCGGAAATGATTTATAATCGCCGATTTGAATTTCGATTCCTTGCGGAGCCGTCCGGGTTTTAAGAACGGCTGTTGTTGATTTGAATATTTTTTCATCAACAAACAATACATGAGCATTGTTTTTCATTTGTTCCCGATTTCTGGAATTAAAAAGCATACGAGCAGATTCGGCGGCGGCGGTTGCTTCGTCTAATAAAGAACAATTGGAGAGAGGAAGTCCCGTCAAATCGCTGATCATCGTTTGAAAATTCAGAAGCGCTTCCAAACGTCCCTGTGAAATTTCAGCTTGATAAGGCGTGTAAGACGTGTACCAAACCGGATTTTCGAATACATTGCGAAGGATAACCGCCGGAGATACCGTATCGTACCAACCCATTCCGATATAGGAAGTAAAAACTTCGTTTTTTGAAGCCAATTCGGCGATATGTTCGGTATATTCGCGTTCGGTCATCGCCTCCGGTAAATCCAGCGCTTGTTTTAAGCGAATATTTTTAGGAATGGTTTCATTAATCAATTGTTCCAATCCCGAAACTCCGATTGCGGAAACCATCGTTTGTACATCTTTTTCTTCTACACCGATATGACGGCGAACAAATTCATCGTGTTGCATAATTAAAAATTCGGATTATGTAGTTTTTCTTCTTCAATGGTAGTCGGTTGCGCATGTCCGGGATATACAACCGTATTATCCGGAAGAGTAAATAAATAGTCTTTAATGGATTGAATTATTTTTTTGTGGCTGCCGCCGGGTAAATCCGTGCGGCCGATGTCATGATAGAACAATGTATCGCCGCTAAAGACGCAATCGTCTTTTTCGGAATAAAAACAAAGTCCTCCCACCGAGTGACCCGGAGTCAACAACGCTTTTAACCGGGTATTTCCGAAAATGATCTCTTCTTCGTGCTCGATGAAATGTTCGGCATCAATCGGCGTATATTTAATGGGAGAAAACATGACATTTATTTTTTTTACTCCCCACATGGATTCTTCTGCCCGATGGTATTCGGGTTTCAAACCATAGGTTTCATAAATAAACTCGTTACCCAGCACATGGTCGTAATGCAAATGGGTATTTAATAATCGCTTTAAACTCAGATTGTTTTTTTTAATGAAATCGGTTACTTGTTTTCGTTCTTCTTCATCGGATGCACCGCAATCAATGAGGGCGGCTTCTTGCGTTTCGTCGAACAACAAGTACGTATTTTCCATTATAGGATTAAAGACAAATACTTTTATTTTTAACATGATTATAGTTTTTTAGCGATAATCGAAGCTATCGGTTACCGACAAATGGTAAATAAATCACTTTTTTTGTTATAAAAAATTCTTCTTCAAAATAATCGCTTAACGGATATTCGATTGCTTGATTTCTGAAAGGCTTTATTTCTTCTCGCAAATCCCCTCCTTTTATACAAATAAAACCATTGGGAAGCGCATTTTGTTGCTTTCTATCAATATTTTTTCGCGCGACTCGAACCAAATCAGTTAACGACATCACCGACCGACTGACTATAAAATCAAAGGTTCGTTTTTCGTCTTCCACACGTGCATGACGACATTCCACGTTTTCCAAACCGATCTGTTCCGCAATATCTTCCGCTGCTTTTATTTTTTTCCCGACACTGTCCAACAGAAGAAATCGGACGTTCGGAAACAAGATTGCCAAGGGGATTCCTGGAAAACCGCCGCCTGTTCCCACATCCAAAACCGCTGTTCCGTCCGAGAATCGGAGTACTTTAGCGATTCCCAACGAATGCAGGACATGCTTTTCGTATAAATTGCAGATATCTTTCCGGGAAATAAGATTGATTTTTGAATTCCAATCGGTATATAAATCCTGCAAGGCAGACAATTGCGATTCTTGTTTTCCGGTTAAATCCGTGAAATATTTTTTGATAATATCCATAGCGATTACCGCCCGACTAATGCAATAACAGGATTGTCGTTCGTGATATAAGCTTTTAACTCCTCGTATGGTATGAATACTTCGGTAATGCCGACAAAATAAGCCGCAATTTCATATTCATTGAAATAATAGGTAATCCCTTTGTCATCAATGGTGAAATTACCGTTGGGAACAATATCCTCGATTGCGTTATAGCCGATAGTTTCCAATTGTGAAGCATTATCTAACCCTTTCGCTGTCGCAATTTTTTGAACCAAGAGGGATGATAAATTCTTTTGATAATTATTTCCGGCAAAATCATCTTCCGTTAAAAATTTTCCACTATTTAAGTCAATGACATATCCGTTAATGCTGTTGGAGCCGTGCGCTCCCCCTTCATAAGCGGTATTTTTAACGACAAAAGAAATGAAGCCGTTTTTGTTATATAAAATCTCATTTTCCAAGCTCTGCTCATAGATAAAACCGGTTTCATCTTCCAATAGGGAATCTTCATCGAAAAAATCATCGAATCGTGTGGATTTGAAAACATTAATATAGTTTTCTGAAAAATTCTTTACGGCGTCTTGCGGCGAAAAATCGGCATATTGAGAAGAAAAGACTTTTTCGACAAACATTGTTTGCAAATCGCTCAATCGGGATGTTTTTTTGCAAGCAATCGGATACGTAAAAGTAATGTGTAAATTACATTTCAGCTTTGATTTTTTGTAATCAACTGATTCTACTTTGTCCACTCGAATCGTATCAAATGTAACTTCATTCTCGTCTGATTTTGTTTTTTTCGTGCAGGATATACTTACCAATGAGAAAAAAACAGATACGGTCAAAATAAAATAACAAATTTTTTTAGATGCTGAAAAATTCATATAATACTTATTTAATTTTGGAACAAAAGTACTTTTTTTCTTTCAAACATCCAAATGCAATTCAAAGGAGAAAAATTTTAACAAATAGTATGTTCCAATAAATCGCTTCAATAAAAAAGCCTCGAAGGCTTTTTAAAATTATGAATTATGAATTATAAAAATACTTCTCAAAATAATTCATAATTTATAATTCATAATTCATTCTTTAGCGTTTCACTTATATGGAGGATTTATTGTTTTTTCAAATTGATGAGTATTAATATTCCGAACCTCATAAATTAAATTCATCCGTCTGTATTTAAAAAAACCTATCCGTTCAACGCTGTAATGTTAATAAAAATATAAGAAAACCGACAAAATAAATCATTTCTCACCGGGAAATCTTACCTTTGTATGTAAAATTCAAATGAAGTATAAAAACATAAATAAATAAAATGTATGGCAGTAGTAACAAAAGAGAAAGCTTTGCTTTACCATTCGGAAGGTAAACCGGGCAAAATTGAAGTAATACCGACTAAACCACACAGTACGCAAGCCGATCTTTCGTTGGCGTATTCTCCCGGAGTAGCGGAACCTTGCCTCGAAATTAAAAGTAATTCGGAACATGCTTATGATTATACGGCTAAAGGCAATTTAGTTGCAGTCATATCCAACGGTACGGCCGTATTAGGATTGGGCGATATCGGCGCTTTGGCCGGTAAACCGGTAATGGAAGGGAAAGGTCTTTTATTCAAGATTTTTGCCGGGATTGATGTGTTTGATATTGAAGTCAATGAAAAAGATCCGGATAAATTTATCGCAGCCGTTAAAGCCATTGCACCGACTTTCGGCGGAATTAACTTAGAAGATATAAAAGCGCCCGAATGTTTTGAAATTGAACGGCGTTTGAAAGCCGAACTGGATATTCCCGTGATGCACGACGATCAGCATGGAACGGCGATTATTTCTTCTGCCGGATTGTTGAATGCTTTGGAAATTACCGGGAAAAAAATTGAAAATGTAAAAATTGTCGTTAACGGCGCCGGCGCATCGGCTTGTTCCTGCACGCGACTGTATATAGCGTTAGGAGCAAAGAAGGAAAATGTTGTGATGTGCGACAGCAAAGGCGTGATTTCCGTACGACGCAAAGATTTGAATGAAGAAAAACAATTTTTTGCTACCGAGCGGAATGTAAATACCTTAGAAGAAGCTATTGCCGGAGCCGACGTATTTCTCGGCTTATCCGTAGCCGATGTATTGACGGAAAAAATGGTACAAAGCATGAATTCCAATCCCATCGTTTTTGCTTTGGCTAATCCCAATCCTGAAATTTCTTATGATAAAGCCCAAGCATCCCGTCCCGATATTATCTTTGCAACCGGTCGTTCCGATTATCCGAATCAAATCAATAATGTATTGGGATTTCCGTATATTTTCCGTGGGGCATTGGACGTTCGGGCGACTTCTATCAACGAAGAGATGAAGTTAGCTGCCGTCAAAGCGATTGCAGCTTTAGCTAAAGAGCCTGTTCCTGATGTTGTAAATTCTGCTTACGGATTGAGCGTTTTGTCGTTTGGAAAGGAATATTTGATTCCTAAACCGATGGATCCTCGCTTGCTGACCTGTGTGTCGGCCGGAGTTGCCAAAGCGGCTATCGAATCGGGAGTAGCGCGGAAAACGATAACCAATTGGAAAGCCTACGAAGATCAATTACGCGATTTAATGGGATACGATAATAAGTTACTTCGCGAATTTACGGATATGGCGAAAAACAATCCCAAGCGGGTAGTTTTTGCCGAAGGAAGCCATGAAAATATGCTTAAAGCGGCTGCACAAGCCCGCGACGAAGGGATATGCTATCCGATTTTATTGGGAAACGATGAACGAATCACCAAATTGGCGAATGAATTGCATATTGATTTGAATGGTATCGAAATCGTTAATTTACGACACGATAATGAAATGGATAGAAGAAGACGTTATGCTGAAATTCTATCCGAAAAACGTGCGCGGGAAGGAGCTACTTTCGACGAAGCCATGGATAAAATGTTCGAACGAAACTATTTCGGCATGATGATGGTCGAAACCGGCGATGCCGATGCATTCATTACAGGCGTATATACCAAATATTCCAACACAATCAAGGTAGCCAAAGAAGTTATTGGTATTCGCGACAGCTATAAAACGTTTGCCGCCATGCACATTTTGATCGGAAAAAAAGGTACTTTCTTTTTGACGGATACGTTGATAAACCGTCATCCGACCACCAATGTCTTGCATGATCTTGCCAAGCTGGCTGTGGAAGGGGTTCGTTTCTTTGCCAAGGAGCCGGTGATAGCCATGTTGTCCTATTCTAATTTCGGCTCCGATACGGAAGGTAGTCCGGCCAGCGTACACGAAGTAGTGAGAGTGATGCAGGAAGAATTTCCCGATTTGGCTATTGACGGGGAAATGCAGGTAAATTTCGCTTTAGACAAAAAGTTGCGCGACCATAAATATCCTTTCTCCCGTTTGGTTGGAAAAGATGTAAATACTTTGGTATTTCCGAATTTGACTTCAGCTAATATTACCGAGAAATTATTGCAGGAATTGGGCGAAGGAGAGATAATCGGCCCGATTCAAGTCGGATTGAAAAAGCCGATTCACTTTACCGATATCGAAAGTTCGGTACGCGATATTGTCAATATCACCCGTGTGGCTGTAGTTGATGCTATTATATACGAAAAAAAAACTTTATCAATCTAATATAAAATGAAAAAGTATATATTCATTTTAATAAGTATATTATTGATGACTTCCTCTTGTAAACAAAAAGAAAATGCAAGTCCGTTTGATGCACGGAATCCGTTTTATTCCGAGTTTAATACGCCTCGGGCGACGCCTCCGTTCGATTTGATTAAGGCGGAACATTTTAAACCGGCAATTATAGCCGGAATTGAACAACAAACGAAGGAAATAGACGCAATTGCCGATAATCCGGCACCGGCTACGTTTGATAATACGGTTGTCGCTTTGGATGAAAGCGGCAGTTTGTTAAGTCGGGTTTATCATGTCTTTTCCGCATTGAATGAAGCGAATACCGATAGCGTGATGCAAGCGATTGCTAAAGACGTAACCCCTTTGATGTCGGAGCATCAAGATAATATTTACTTGAATGAAAAATTATTTTCCCGCATAAAAACCGTCTATGAAGATTCGGCAAACGCTTCGCTGACAACGGAACAAAAACGCTTGACGGAAAGTTATTACAAACGTTTTATCCGTTCGGGAATCGCTTTGGGAGATGCTCAAAAAGAACGGTTACGGGAAATAAACAAGCAATTGGATTTGCTCACACTCTCTTTCGGTGAAAACCTGCTTACCGAAACCAATAATTATCAATTGATTATTGATAATCCGAACGACTTGGCCGGATTACCCGGCGATGTCGTGGAAATTGCCGCTCAAACAGCTAAAGCGAATGGATTGGAAGGAAAATGGGTATTTACCTTGAGCCGTCCGAGTTGGGAACCTTTTCTGCAATACGCTCAAAATCGGGATTTACGTGAAAAATTGTACAAAGCGATGTATAGTCGCGGAAACAATGGAAATGCCAATGATAATAAAGAAATCATAAAAAAAATAGTCAACTTGCGGCTTGAAAAAGCTCAACTGTTGGGATATCCGACTCATGCCGCTTTTGTTTTGGAAGAAACGATGGCGAAAACGCCCGAAAATGTTTTCAAGTTATTGAACGATATTTGGCAATACGCTTTACCTCAAGCGAAAAAAGAAAGAGATGCATTGCAGCAATTGATTAAGGAAGAAGGCGGAAATTTCAAATTGGAATCGTGGGATTGGTGGTATTATGCCGAAAAACTACGTAAACGCAAATTTGATTTGAATGAAGACGAAATAAAACCTTATTTTGTTTTGGAAAATGTACGGGACGGCGCTTTTGCTGCCGCTCACAACTTGTACGGGCTTAACTTCAAAGAATTGAAAGATATTCCCGTTTACAGGGAAGATGTAAAAGCCTTTGAGGTGAGCGATAGCGATAGTTCATACCTCGGAGTGATTTTTTTGGATTATTTTCCGCATTCGGGGAAAAAGAACGGAGCATGGATGGGTAATTTTACGGAACAATCGGTTCGCCAAGGACATTTTATTCATCCGATTGTTTATAATGTCGGTAATTTTTCTCCGCCGTCGGGTGATAATCCTTCCCTTTTGAATTTGGATCAGGTAAATACCTTGTTTCATGAATTTGGGCATGCTTTGCACGGATTACTTTCGCGATGCAATTACGAAGGCGTTTCCGGAACCAATGTTTACCGCGACTTTGTGGAATTACCATCCCAAATCAACGAACATTGGGCAACTCACCCGGAAGTGTTAAAGATGTATGCGAAACACTATCAAACCGGAAAAACAATTCCCGATGAATTGGTAAAGAAAATTCAAAATGCGGCAACGTTCAATCAAGGATTTATGACTACGGAATTGGTAGCGGCCGCCATTTTGGATATGAAATGGCATACGATTGAATCGCCGTTAACTACGGACGTGGAAACTTTTGAAAATCAAGCGCTTAACGAAATCGGATTGATACCGGAAATTATTGTCCGTTATAAAAGTCCTTATTTCGCTCATATTTTTGACGGCGAATATTCGGCCGGTTATTACAGTTATCTCTGGTCGGAAGTATTGGATGCCGACGCTTTCCATGCTTTTGAAGAAAAAGGGATTTTTGACAAAGAAACGGCTCGGTCGTTCCGGGAAAATATTCTTTCCAAAGGGAATACGGAAGACCCGATGGTTCTCTACCACCGTTTTCGGGGAGCGGATCCCGATCCGAAGTATATGCTGAAAAACAGAGGATTGGAGAAGTAATTATGAATTATGAATTATAAGTTATAAATTATTTCGGCATCCCGCGATTGACCTGTCATTGCGAGTATGAAGCGTGATTCTCTTTTTAATAAATTGTCATCCCGCGCTTGACGCGGGATCCCTTGATATAGCTATACAATGACGAAAGAGAATATATATCAATCGTTGCTTCCTCAAATCCGGGAGCTGATAAAAATCGAAGAAGATCGGATTGCCAATTTAGCCAATATTGCCGCAGCGCTGAAACAGACGTTTAAATTCTTTTGGGTAGGATTTTACATAGTTAAAGGGAATGAATTGGTTTTAGGGCCTTTTCAAGGACCGCCTGCCTGTACACGCATTCCGCTTGGAAAAGGAGTTTGCGGAACGGCGTGGAAAAGACAACGAACAATCATTGTTCCCGATGTGGAACAATTTCCCGGACATATTGCTTGCAGTAGCGAATCAAAATCGGAAATTGTCGTCCCTCTTTTCGATAAGGGTAAAATCGTCGGCGTGCTTGACGTTGACAGCGACCGGCCGAGCGCTTTCGATGAAATTGATGCGAAGTATTTGGGAGAGATAGGTTTGCTCGGATTGTAAATTATTCATATACAGACTATATCTTCCGGTTTTTCTTCAGCCATTCCTCGAAAGGTTCGGATTTGCCGCTTTTTTCGTAGGCTTTTACCAAATTATTATATACAATTTTTGTTTTCGGATTTTCTTTTCCCAATACCTTTTCTCTGATTGTTAAAGCTTTAATGTAAAATTCTAAAGCCCTGTCGTAATCGCTTTTCGTATAATAAACCACAGCCATGTTATTATAGGTAGTAGCAGTATTCGGATGTTCTTTACCCAATACCTTTTCATGGATTGTTAATGCTTTACCGTAAAATTCCAAAGCCCTGTCGTAATCGCCTTTTTCACTATAAACCAAAGCCATGTTATTATAGGTAGTAGCAGTGTCCGGATGCTCTTCACCCAATACCTTTTCACGGATTTTTAATGCTTTATCGTGATATTCCAAAGCCCTGTCGTAATCGCCTTTGTGATCATAAGCCAAAGCCATGTTATTATAGGTATTGGCAGTGTCCGGATGCTCTTTACCCAATACCTTTTCACGGATTGTTAATGCTTTATCGTGATATTCCAAAGCCCTGTCGTAATCGCCTTTGTGATCATAAGCCACAGCCATGTTATTATAGGTGCTGGCAGTGTTCGGATGCTCTTTTCCCGATACCTTTTCACAGATTGTTAATGCTTTACCGTAAAATTCCAAAGCCCTGTCGTAATCGCCTTTGTGATCATAAACCACGGCAATGTTATTATAGATACGGGCAGTGTCCGGATGCTCTTTACCCAATACCTTTTCACGGATTGTTAATGCTTTATTGTAATATTCCAAGGATTGAGAATAATCGGCTGATTCATCAAATCCGCATCCCAAAAAGTAATAGAGATTGGCAACTTTTTCGGTTAATTCATCATTGATTGGTCCGGTTGTGACGAAAATAATGTGTGGGACAAGAGAACGGAAGCGTGCTCTGTATTCTACAGTAGAGAAGTCATAATAACGGAGTTTATTCAATATCTCAACACAACAGGTACGCCATTCGGCTTGTTCCTGCTTGAGGTTGTCGCGTATAACTTCCTGCACAAGGCGGTGAATGCTGAGGTTGCCTTCATAGTCGAGGGTTACTAATGAATAGGCGGTTAATTCAGTCAATATATCATCATACGTTTGCTTTTCTTTGACGGCTTCTCGAAGCGGCGAAGGAAGTTTTTCGCTTGCGTTTTCAAACCATTGCTGGTTTATATCTTTGGGAGCCATGAATGCGCATAAATTGAGGAGTTGTCGGGATGCTTTTTTGTGTATAAGCTTAAAAGATGTTTTCAATGTTTCGGCTACAATCTGCGTAACACGATCCGAATAGTATGGGGATTTTTCCGTTTTGTTTTTGCGAAACATTCTGAGGTATTCATTGTAATTGGTTTTGCTTTTTTTCATGTATGCTCCTGCATGCCTCAAAGCTAACGGGAAATATCCCAATTCTTCAATCAATTCTTCCAATCCTTTATCATTGTGTTGTTCTGTATAGTTCTTTAAAAAATTGCGGGCTTCTTCTTTTTCGAATTCTTTGATTTCAAGTTGTTTAAATTCCTCCCACTGTGTATATCGAGATGTTATAAGAATATTTCCGGCGTTTAACTTCGGTATATATTTTTCTATTGATTCTTTATTTTTTGCATTATCGAAGATAAAGAGCCACCGGTCATGATTTCTCATCCAATTCATTACCTCTTTTATACTATCATCTGCTTTTTCTATGCCTTGAGTCAAACCGTTTTCTTCTGCGAAGTTGGTATAGGCGAACCAGATACCTTCAACTCTTTCTGCATCGATCCACCAAATGCGGGTGTAATCTTCTTGATGCTTTATGGCATACGCTTTTGCAATTTCCGATTTTCCTACTCCACCCAATCCGTTGAGAATCAGAATACGTGTTGAAGAATTTGTATCTTCCGGCCTGAATTCCCGGTGTATTTTGTTCAAGATTGTCTCACGTCCCGTAAAATAGTGAAATTTTCCCGGCACATTACCCGGAAGCTTGTCATTAGGATCTGTTTCGATTATCGGAGAAGCCGGAGATGCTTTTGATTTATCAAGAGGAATAAGAGGGATTAATGCTCTAATGCCAACCATCAAGATTGCAAACACCGCACTTATTACGGTCCAGATTTTATCACCATTAATATAAGCAATAACAAGCACACCAATACTTATTATCACTAAAAAGGATACTATTCCTATTAAGACCTTCCTCGTTTTACTCATAATAGATTTCTGGGAGTATATATTTCAAAGTTACCGACTGCAAAAATACTAAAATTCGGATAAATGGAATGATTATTTTTTCATTTGTTTTATCGAATATTTTATATTAGCTTTGTAACGAAATAAGTAATCGCCATGAATAAGCAAATTTTTGAAGAAATACAGGCCTTGAAACGTCGGATTTTACCCGATGAACGAGTGATTCTTTTCGGTTCTCAAGCGCGTGGCGACGCTCGCGAAGATTCCGATTGGGATTTGCTTGTGTTGCTTAATAAAGATAAAAAAACACATGAAGATGAAGACAATTATGCTTATCCTTTTGATGAATTGGGGTGGAATTATGGAGTTGCAATCAATGCAATACTATATACCAAAAAACAATGGGAACAAGGTAAAATTTTTCCTTTTTACAAAAATGTGATGCGTGAAGGAATAGAAATTAAATAATTAATTATGAGTTTAAAAGAAGCGGAAAGAAAAGAAATCGTAAAATTCAGATTAAAGAAAGCAAATGATACATTTGCGGAAATTTCTGTTCAGATGGAAAATAAATTCTACAGGACAGCTGCCAATAGATTGTATTATGCCTGTTATTATGCAGTAACAGCCTTACTTATCAATGACGGTTATGAAACTCACACACACAATGGAGTGAAAACGTTGTTGGGATTACGTTATATAAATAATAACAAAATAGAAAAATCATTTGGCAAAATGTATCGGCAATTATTTAATTTGCGTCAAACAGGCGATTACGAAGACTGGATTAATTTTGAAGAAGAAGACATTAAACCATTCCTCGAACCTGCCGGGCAATTCATTGCCGCAATAGAAAAATTAATCGAAGAAACAAATAATGACTAAGAAAGAATTATCATACAAAGAAGCTTACGAGCGTTTGGAAAAAATCCAAGCGCTGATTGAAAGCAACAACTTGGATGTTGATGACTTGAGCGACAAACTCAAAGAAGCCTCCGCTTTGTTGAAAATTTGTAAAGAGAAATTGTTCAAAGTAAATGAAGAAACGAAAAAAATATTGGAAGAAATAAAATAAAATTTACGGTTATGGCTGAAAAATACGTAATTATTGTTGCCGGAGGAAAAGGAGTTCGTACCGGGTGGGATTTACCCAAGCAGTTTTTGCTCTTGAACGGTCGTCCGGTTTTGATGCATACAATCACAGCGTTTTATGATTACGACCCCCAAATACGAATCATTCTTGTTTTGCCGGAAGATTATATCGCTTATTGGTCTCAACTATGCGCCGAGTTCAGATTTGATATTCTTTGCGAGATTGTTCCGGGTGGAGATACGCGATTTCAATCGGTTCAAAAAGGATTGGAAAAGGTGGAACGGGGAGCGCTTGTCGGCGTACATGACGGCGTTCGTCCGCTCATTGACAAGCAATTGATTGCCAAAGTTTATGAAGCGGCCGCGACTTGGAAAGGCGCTTATCCGGTTATCCCTTTGATTGATTCGATTCGGGAATTAGACAGTGGGGGAGAGTCTCACTCGGTCGGTCGGACGAAATATCGCTTGGTACAAACGCCGCAGGTCTTTAAGTCGGATATATTAATTGACGCTTATAAACAAGAATATAAAGATGATTTTACCGATGATGTTTCCGTAGTGGAAGCTACCCGAATGATTCATCCGATAATGGTCGAAGGAAGTCCGGAAAATATCAAAATAACCGCTGCGGTTGATTTGATGATTGCCGAAACTTTGATACGATGCAGGATCTGAGCCTACAAGATATTATGTACTTACCGGGAGTCGGCCCTCAGAAAGCCGATGTGCTTCGGAAGGAAATTAATGTCTCTACGTGGGAAGATATTCTCTATTATTTTCCATACAAATACATTGACCGGAGTAAAATTTTCAAAATTCGGGAAATAGATGGAAATATGCCTTATATCCAATTGAAAGGCAAAATTTACGGATACGCAACGCTCGGCGAAGGACGTAAAAAAAGACTGACCGCTACTTTTTATGACGATACGGGCGATATTGACTTAATTTGGTTTCAACACGTGAAATCAATTCAGAATCATTACAAACAGGGGATAGAGTATATTCTGTTCGGAAAACCGACTTATTTTAACGGAAATATACAGGTTGCGCACCCGGAATTGGAAACGGAAGACCGGTTTTTTAACGGCGAAGTAGGTATTCAAGGCCAATACAATACGACAGAAAGGATGAAAAGCGCTTTTCTGTATTCCAGAGCCTTACAAAAACTTATTGTTATCGTTCTGGAGAATATCAAGGAAAAACTTCCCGAAACGCTTCCGGATTACCTTATTCGAAAAGCGCACGTAATTTCTTTGGATGAAGCTCTTCGGAATATTCATTTGCCTCTTTCATCTTCCGCATTACGTCAAGCGCAATTTCGCTTGAAATTTGAGGAATTGTTTTATTTACAACTCCAATTGTTGCGTGTTACCAAATACCGGGAAAAACGCATCGGCGGCTTTCGGTTTACTCGAGTCGGCGATTATTTCAACCGGTTTTATTCTCAAAACCTCTCGTTTGAACTGACCGGCGCTCAAAAACGAGTGGTTCGGGAAATCCGTCGCGATATGAACAGCGGCAGGCAAATGAATCGCTTGCTTCAAGGCGATGTGGGAAGCGGGAAAACATTGGTCGCTCTCCTTTCCATCCTGATTGCGATAGATAACGGTTTTCAAGCAACTCTGATGGCGCCTACGGAAATACTGGCTACGCAACATTTCGAAACCATCAGTCAATTGGTGGACGGATTGGGTATTGAAGTTCGTTTGTTGACCGGTTCCACTCGTAAAAAAGAAAGAGAGCGTTTATTGCCGGATGTACAAGCCGGAAAAATTCAATTACTTATCGGTACGCATGCTTTGATTGAAGATACGGTTTCGTTTGATAATCTGGGTTTGGTGGTTATTGATGAACAACATCGGTTCGGGGTGGCGCAACGTGCGAAACTTTGGAAAAAAAACAAATTTCCGCCGCATATTTTGGTAATGACCGCTACGCCGATTCCGCGCACTTTAGCTATGACGCTTTACGGCGATTTGGATGTTTCGGTGATTGATGAACTGCCTCCCGGCAGAAAACCGGTTCGAACGCTTCATATTTACAGCGCTAAACGAAAAAATCTCTACGCTTCCGTGCGACGGCAACTTCGGGAAGGAAGACAAGTATATATTGTGTATCCGTTGATAGAAGAAAGTGAAGCTATGGACTTAAAAAACCTCTTGGAGGGATTTGAAACAACCAAAAACATTTTCCCGGAATATAAAGTGTCAATGGTTCACGGAAAAATGAAACCCGTCGAGAAAGACGCCGAAATGCAACGGTTTGTTTCCGGTGAAACTCGGATAATGGTAGCAACCACCGTGATTGAAGTAGGGATAAATGTTCCGAATGCTTCCGTAATGATTATTGAAAATGCCGAACGCTTCGGACTTTCGCAGTTGCATCAGTTGCGAGGCAGGGTAGGGCGGGGAGCCGATCAATCGTTTTGTATTTTAATTACTGAATATGAATTGTCTGAAAATACGCGCCGTCGTATCGCGATTATGACCGAAACCAACGACGGCTTTGTTATTGCCGAAGAAGATTTGAAACTTCGCGGTCCTGGAGATATTGACGGAACGCAACAAAGCGGCATCGCTTTTAATCTTCGGATTGCCGATTTGACCAAAGACGGACAAGTACTTTCTCTTGCTCGCGAGTTAGCGCTGGAAATACTGGAAGACGATCCCTTGCTTCAAAAACCGGAGAACGGTTTATTGAATAAGCAATTGGAAAAACTGAACCGACAACGAAATATGGGTTGGTTTATGATCAGCTGAAAATTTTAAAAGTCTAATAATACGGAATTGCCGGAGCATAATCCAACAAAAACGATAAATCGTCTTCGGAACTCAATTCTCTTGCAGTCTCTCCTTTTTTAAATAATCGAGCCGTTTGGGGTCCGACCAGTTGGAGCGAATTATCTTCTCGCCTCAAAAGAGTGGCTTCCCGCAATCCCAAAACATATACATTGGGATTTGCCTCAATAAACTCTTGAATACGCATTTCCCTTGTTTCCCCTCCGAATCCTTCGGGATGAACATCCAAATAATGCGGATTGATTTGAAACGGAATAACTCCCAAAGTGTCGAATCCGAGCGGATCAACAACGGGCATATCATTGGTTGTACGCATCGTAGGACAGGCGATATTGCTTCCGGCGCTCCATCCGATGTAATAGGTCCCCGCTCGAACCTTTTTTTGTATGGGTTCCATTAAACCTTGTTCGTGTAACAATCGAACCAATTGCCATGTATTACCGCCGCCGACAATGATTACTTCCGCTTTTTCTATTTCTCGGACAGGGTCCCATGCATGATGGATACTCTTTACATGATGTCCCCATTCGGAAAAACGAGCTTCAACTTTTGCTTCGTATTCATCGAAACTGAAGGTGACTGCCGCATAGGGAATGAACAGTGCGGTAACCGAAAATCTTCCCAAAAATGATTGAATTTCTTTTTGAGGCCAAGAGAAATATTCTTCTCCCGCGTTTGTTGAATTGCTTAACAATAAAAGTTTCATAATCCTGAGTGTTTAAAAATTATCGGTGCAAGATAAGGAGAAAAAATGATATGGACAATAGGTAAGGTATTTTTTAACATTGATATTTCCTTTTTATTTGCTGCTTTATTGATTGAAAGAATATCATATATTTGCCGGATGTTGCATTAAAAATAAAAATTGTTTATCTTTGCCGATGAATCAATATAAAATAACAAAAATGGGACAAAGCATAATATTTATAAAATTATCCGAATACAGGGTAATAAAAATTATGCGAGTTCCATACGACCTCTAAAAAAACAAATTTTTAACTTTTTAACGTATGAAAAAAACAGTTGCTTTATTGGGATTAATTGTCTTTTTTTTCTCTTGTGATGTTGCAAAACAGGTGGTTGGTACTTATGCATTGACGCAATGCAAATATGATTATCAATCCATTTCGGGCTTGACTTTAGCCGGAATCAACTTGCAAAACGTAAGCAGCATTTCGTCTCTCAACCCTTTGACTGCCGCGAATCTTTTGGCTGCTTTTTCCTCTTCGAGCGGTAGTTTACCTTTGAATTTTACTTTGAATTTGGATGTATCCAATCCCGGGACTCAAACCGCTATATTGAACGGCGCTAATTACATTTTGGAAATTGACGGAATGGAAATGACGCAAGGACTTTTCAATCAACAATTTCAAATCGGATCCGGAGGAAAAACAACATTGCCGATTGCAATGGCTTTTGATTTGAAAAAAGTATTGAGCGGAAAATCAATGGATGCTATCAAAAATCTGGCGTTTAATTTTGCCGGAATCGGAACCGATTCGAGTAATGTTACCGTAAAGTTGAAACCGAGTTTTGTTGTCGGCGGAAAGACAATCAACGCTCCGGATTACATTCCGATTTCATTTACATTAAATAAAAAATAATTCTTTTAGTGATTAATATCAAAATAATTGGCGAATGAAGAAACAACTTTTCTTGGGCGATGAGGCGATTGCCCAAGCGGCGATTGATGCCGGTTTATCCGGCGTTTATTCCTATCCGGGGACTCCTTCTACCGAGATCACCGAATATATTCAGAATGATTCGACAGCTAAAGAACGCGGTATTCATTCCCAATGGTGCTGTAACGAAAAGACCGCTTTAGAAACCGCATTGGGAATGTCGTATGCAGGAAAACGAACCTTGTCGTGTATGAAACACGTCGGTTTGAATGTTGCCGCCGATGCTTTTATGAATATTGCCATGACGGGAATTAACGGCGGAATGATTATTGTCTCAGCCGATGACCCTTCCATGCATTCATCTCAAAACGAGCAGGATAATCGGGTATATGGAAATTTTGCTATGCTCCCGATGTTTGAGCCGTCCAATCAGCAGGAGGCTTACGACATGGTGTATGAAGGTTATGATTTATCGGAGAAATTGGGTTATCCTGTTCTGTTACGGATAACTACCCGTATGGCTCATTCTCGCGCCGGCGTGCAAACACGAGATTTGCAACTGCAAAATACGCTGCATGCGGAAGAAGATGCCCGTCAAAAATACGTGCTTTTGCCCGCAATTGCCCGTAAACGCTATAAAGTACTGATTGAAAAACAGCAAGAATTTTTGGAAGCTTCCGAAAATTCCAAATACAATCAGTTCTTTCCGGTAACAGGGAACCGGCAGCAGGGAACCGGTCACCGGTCGCCGGTTGCCGGCTCTCCCCGAAAGTTGGGAATAATCGCTTGCGGTATAGCTTTCAACTATTTTCGGGAAAATTATCCCGACGGATTTGAGCATCCGGTATTGAAAATCAGTCAATATCCGTTACCTAAAAAACTGTTGCTTCAATTGACGAAATCCTGCGAAGAAATTTTGGTTTTGGAAGACGGCTATCCGGTAGTGGAAGAACAGCTGAAAGGTTATTTGGGTCTCGGCTTGAAAGTACGCGGTCGTTTGGACGGAACGCTTTCGCGCGACGGAGAATTGACGCCCGATAAAGTGCGAAAAGCTTTGGGATTGGAACCGGTTTCTTATTATACCGTTCCGGAAATCGTAGCCATGCGTCCGCCGGCTCTATGCGTCGGATGCGGTCATCGGGATGTATTTGAAGCGTTGAATGATGTTTTAAAAGAATATCCGACGGCAAAAGTATTCAGCGACATCGGTTGTTACACATTGGGAGCTTTACCTCCGTTTCGCGCCATTGACTCCTGCGTTGATATGGGAGCTTCCATTACGATGGCGAGAGGCGCTGCCGAAGGGGGTATTTTCCCGTCCGTTGCCGTTATCGGCGATTCGACGTTCACCCATTCCGGAATGACCGGATTGTTGGATTGCGTTAATGCGAACGCCAATGTAGTGATTATCATTTCCGATAACGAAACCACCGGAATGACCGGCGGACAAGATTCGGCGGCTACCGGACGCATTCATGAAATATGCAAGGGAATCGGCGTAAATCCGGAGCATCTGCATGCCATTGTTCCGCTCAAAAAGAACAGCGAAGAAATGAAAGAGTTAATACGAAAAGAAATTGAATATCCGGGCGTTTCCGTCATCGTTCCCTGTCGGGAATGTATTCAGACGCATGCTCGTAAAGTGAAATCAAAAAAACAATGAAGACAGATATTATATTAGCCGGCGTCGGCGGTCAAGGCATTCTTTCCATTGCGGCGGTTATCGGTGAAGCCGCTTTGGAAGACGGTCTTTTTATGAAACAAACCGAAGTGCACGGCATGAGTCAGCGGGGCGGCGACGTACAATCGCATTTGCGAATCAGCGACCAACCGATTGCTTCGGATTTAATTCCTTTGGGAACAGCCGATATAATTATTTCGTTGGAACCTATGGAAGCGTTGCGTTATCTTCCTTATCTGAAAAAAGACGGTTGGGTTGTCACCAATTCCAATCCTTTCAAAAATATCTCCGATTATCCGGAATCGGAACAAATCATGGAAGTTTATAATTCATTGCCGAACAAAATTATCATAAATGTAGAGCAAATCGCCAAAGATTTGGGAGCGCTCCGTTCGAGTAATGTTATTCTCTTGGGAGCGGCTTCTCCCCACCTTCCGATTGATTTTTTCAAATTAGAGAACGGAATACGACGTATTTTCGGCAAAAAAGGCAAGGACGTGGTTGAAACAAATTTGAAAGCATTATCGGCGGGCGTCGGTCATGAAAATTAAAACCGCATGCATGAAGAGATTAGTTTAGTTCACGATTTAGCGTTAATACTCATTTCGGCGGGTGTTATCACGCTTATTTTCAAGCTGCTTAAACAACCGCTGGTATTGGGTTATATTGTAGCCGGTTTTTTGATAGGTCCTTACTTCACTTTATTTCCTACGGTTATTGGTGAAGAAAGGATAACCGAATGGTCGGAAATAGGGGTTATTTTCTTATTATTTGCCCTCGGACTTGAATTTAGTTTCAAAAAACTGCTGAATGTAGGCGGTTCGGCTTTAATAACGGCTGTTACCGAGGTGGTCGCCATGCTTTGCATCGGCTTTTTCGTCGGACAATTATTGGGTTGGACGGTATTGGAAAGCATTTTTCTCGGCGGTATGCTTTCGATGTCTTCCACCACCATTATTATTAAAGCATTCGGCGACTTGAATCTACGCAATCAAAAATTTACTACTATCGTGTTCGGTACTTTGGTTGTCGAAGACATTGTCGCTATTTTAATGATGGTGATGCTATCTACCGTAGCCGTCAGCCGGCAATTTGCCGGTGGCGATATGATATTCAGTCTGTTGAAATTAGTATTTTTCTTGACGCTTTGTTTTTTGGTGGGAATTTATGTAATACCGACCTTTTTGCGCAAATTCCACAAGGGTATGAACGACGAAACGCTTTTGATTATATCTATCGGCTTCTGTTTCGGATTAGTCGCATTAGCCTCCTACTTCGGATTCTCCGCTGCGTTGGGCGCTTTCCTCATGGGCTCTATTTTAGCGGAAACTATCGAAGGAATTCATATCGAACATCTGACTAAAAACATCAAAGACCTTTTCGGCGCCGTTTTTTTCGTATCGGTCGGCATGATGGTGAATCCTCATACATTGGTACTATATTGGTTACCGATTTTAATACTTACTTTGGTTACCATTTTCGGAAAGACGTTCTTCTCATCTGCCGGCGTCCTTCTTTCGGGTCAGCCGTTGAAAATATCCCTGCAATCCGGATTCAGTTTAGCGCAAATCGGAGAATTTGCCTTTATCATCGCTTCTTTGGGTTACAGTTTGGGAGTTATGAGAGAATTTATTTATCCGGTCATTATAACCATATCGGTTATCACTACTTTTACTACTCCTTATTTTATTCGCTTGGCCAACCCTTTTTACGAATGGTTGAATCCGAAACTCTCGACCAAATTCAAAACGTTTTTGGATAATTACACCTCCGGAGGCGACCTTGTGAAAAGCGAAAGCGATTGGAAAAAACTGATGAAATATTGTTTTACCAATATTCTTGTTTACGGCGTTTTGTCAATTGCGGTAATTCTCGGCTTTTCACGCCGGGTGTATCCTTTTATCGCCAGCCTGTTAGTAAACCGTATTCCCGACCTGCTTATCAATTTCGTCAATGCATTACTGACAATCCTTGTAATGATTCCTTTTTTAATAGGTATAATGTCCGTTAACCGGAAAAATAAAGAGATTACCGACCGGTTGATTTCGGACGGTCACAAAGGGAATCGTCGAAGAATAGAAGCGCTGACTTTATTCCGCATATTTCTGGCTACTCTTTTTGTTACGGTGGTATTATTCATTAATTTCAAGACCACCTCTTGGCCGGTTATCTTCATTGCGTTAGCGATTATTTTTTTCTTATTTTTTGCCCATAAGAATTTCAAAGCGCACCAAATCATGGAAGACCGCTTCTTGTCCAATCTGAATCAAAGAGAGGAACATGAAAGGCGAAAAAGTCCGTTGCGAAGTTCAATCAGCGCCCAATTATCGAATAGCGACATTCACTTGGCAAAAGTAACCGTATCGCCCGATTCGCCTTTTATCGGAAAAAGTCTCAAAGAACTGCATTTACGGAAAAATTACAATGTCAATATCGTCAAAATAATTCGGGGACATAAAGAAATCTATATTCCGGATGGAAACAATTGCCTGTATCCTTCCGATCAACTCACCGTCATCGGTACCGATGAACACATTACCTCCTTTACCAAAGTGATGGAAATACAAGATTCGGAAGAATCCCAACCCCAAAAATCCGAAATCGAATTGGCGTCTTTTCTGGTCAAAGAAGAATCTCCTATCTTGGGCAAAAATTTAGCTCAAATCGGATTTCGTGATTCGGGTTGTTTAATCATCGAAGTGGATCGCGGAAAAGAGTCGTTTGTCAATCCCGATGTGTCATTTACCTTTGAAGAAGGCGATTTAGTTTGGATCGCGGGGCAGAAAGATAAAATTCAACAATTCACATAAGTATTGCTTACTAATTGTCATTTTTTGTTTGTAAAAACAGCATTGGTTTTCAATAAATTATAAAATTAATGTGAAATTTTTCCGAAAAAAAATAAGATTTATTTGCAACTCTTATTTGAATAATGTACCTTTGTCAAGCTTTTCGTGAACGTTACATGTTCATTATGAGGTTTTTTATATATTTGCATAAATTTTTATATTATTATCATGTCTGAAAACGTTGGATATATTTCACAGGTAATCGGTCCTGTCGTGGATGTTTCGTATGAAAAAGCAGGACATTCAATTCCTAAAATTTATGATGCACTCAAAATAACCCGTCCGGATGGAAAGACGCTGGTTGTGGAAGTTCAGCAACATATCGGTGAAGATACCGTTCGCACGGTAGCGATGGATTCAACTGACGGCATTTGTCGAGGGATGCAAGTGGAAGATTTGAGAGCGCCCATTTCCATGCCTGTCGGCGATCAAGTAAAAGGCCGGTTATTGAATGTTATCGGAGACACCATTGACGGAATGAAACCGGTAAGTAAAGAAGGCGCCGAGCCGATTCACCGCGATCCGCCTAAATTTGAGGATTTGGCTACTTCTAACGAAATTCTTTTCACCGGAATAAAAGTTGTTGATTTGTTAGCTCCTTATTTAAAAGGAGGAAAAATCGGTTTATTCGGCGGCGCAGGCGTAGGAAAGACAGTGTTGATTATGGAGTTGATTAACAATATAGCTAAGAAACACAACGGATTTTCCGTTTTTGCCGGAGTGGGAGAACGTACCCGTGAAGGAAACGACCTGCTTCGCGAAATGATTGAATCGGGAGTTATTCGTTACGGCAAAGAATTTAAGGAAGGAATGGAACGCGGCGAATGGGACTTATCAAAAATAGATTATGATGAATTATCGAAATCGCAAGCCACTTTGGTTTTCGGACAAATGAATGAACCTCCCGGAGCGCGTTCTTCGGTGGCGCTGTCCGGTTTAACCATTGCCGAATCGTTCCGTGACAGAGGCGGCGATTCCGGTAGCGATATTTTATTTTTTATGGACAACATTTTCCGTTTTACGCAAGCAGGTTCCGAAGTATCTGCCTTGTTGGGACGTATGCCTTCAGCCGTAGGTTATCAGCCGACTTTGGCTACCGAAATGGGGGTAATGCAAGAACGGATCACTTCAACAAAGAAAGGTT
>WRFZ01000150.1 GCA_009778655.1 Candidatus Azobacteroides sp. | reverse complement strand
AGAAAGCCAAAGAATTGATGGATCGGTTATACAAGCCGTTTACATTAAACAACTACCGGATGATTTATACCGATATTCCTTCGGCAGAGATGATTAAGTATGCGGCTAACGCTATGTTGGCCACCCGTATTTCTTTTATGAACGATATTGCCAACCTTTGCCGATTGGTGGGAGCGGATGTGAATATGGTACGGCGCGGAATCGGTTCCGATTCTCGAATCGGCAGTAAATTTTTGTATCCGGGTTGCGGTTACGGCGGATCGTGTTTCCCGAAAGATATCAAAGCATTAATCAAGCTGGCTTCAAGCAGCGGTTATGATATGCAAGTATTACAAGCGGTGGAAGCGGTTAATGAAAATCAAAAAACCATTTTATTCCGGAAAGTACAGACTTTATTTGCCGGCGATTTGAAGGGGAAAACCATTGCGGTCTGGGGTTTGGCATTTAAACCCGAAACCGACGATATGCGTGAAGCTCCGGCGCTCGTTTTAATTAAGATGCTGTTGCAAGCGGGTTGTATCGTCAGAGTATATGATCCGGTAGCTATGGAAGAATCCAAACGACAATTGGGCGATTGCGTATTCTATGCTCGCGACATGTATGATGCAGCGTTAGATGCAGACGCCTTATGTCTTGTTACGGAATGGAAAGAATTTCGTTTGCCGGCATGGGCCGTACTCAAGAAGACCATGAAAACCGCCATCATCATTGACGGACGAAATATTTACGACAAAAAAGAAATGGAAAGTTACGGATTTATTTACGATTGTATTTAAATCCGTATCCTCCGCGTTTAAAGATATTTTTCTCCGTACTTCATTGCAATGTCGGCTACAAATTGTTTGATTCGTTGTTCGTCCGCTTTTTTACAGATAAGCAAAATTTCGTCCGACTCCGCAATGATATAATCATTAAGTCCTTGAATAACGGCTAATTTCTTTTCCGGAAGCGTCAGCAGATTATTTTCGCTTTCAATAAATAAGGATTTGCATTTCAATACGGCATTTTGGTCTTCATCCTTTTCCGAAATGTCGTACAACGATCCCCAAGTTCCCAAATCCGACCAACCGAAATCAGCCATCAGCATATACACATTGTTTGCTTTTTCCATGATTCCGTAATCAATGGAAATATTTTGAAACACCGGGTAATGTTCTTCAATAAATGCCGCTTCGCCGGGCGTATTATACAGGTCTAAGCCTTGATCCAAACGATTGGCAATCTCCGGAAGATACATCCGAAAAGCGTCTAAGATGGTTTGTACGTTCCAGATGAAAATACCCGAATTCCAGAAGAACTCGCCGCTTTCAAAAAACACTTTAGCCAATTCATAATCGGGTTTTTCCGTAAACGCTTTCACTTTTTGAATATTATCCGTTCCGCCTTCTTCCGTTTGAATATAACCGTAACCGGTTTCCGGGCGATTGGGTCTTACGCCCAAAGTCAACAAAGAAGGAAACTTTGCTACAAAATTCAGTCCTTTCTGAATGTTCATGAGAAAATTCTGCTCGTGCAGAATCAAGTGATCGGCGGGAGTAACCGCAATATTGGCATTCGGATTGAGCGCCTGTATGCGATAGGCTGCGTAAGCAATGCAAGGCGCCGTATTCCTTCGCGTAGGTTCCAACAATATTTGACTATCGGTTATCTCCGGTAATTGTTCTTTCACCAGCGCAGCGTAATTTTTGTTCGTTGCGATATAAATATTCTCGGTGGGAATCACTTGATTGAAGCGATCGAATGTTTGTTGAATCAACGAGCGGCCGACGCCGAAAAAATCAAGGAATTGTTTAGGACGGTTTTCCCGACTGAAAGGCCAGAAACGGCTTCCGATTCCGCCGCCCATAATAACACAATAATTATCTCTCATAATATCCATTATTTTGGTAATTTACAAAGTTAACGTTTTTTTTATTTAATTCTTCTGTTTAAGCGTTAAAAATTTTCACATTAATACAAACGATAATCGGTTCGTAAAACCTTAAATTCGGTTCTCCGATTGATTTGATCGGCAATTTCCTGTTCTTTAGGGGAAAGCGTCTCTATAAATTCCACATCCAATTTTTGGCCTTCCGGAAGAAATTCGTATTGCTTTGCCAAATTCTTCGTAACTTCTTTCGGTTCCGATTTGCCGTAACCGACCGCCGTTAAACGATCTTTCTCGATTCCTCCTTTAATCAGATAGTCCACAACCGATTGTGCTCTCCGTTGCGATAAATCCATATTATATGCATCCGACCCTTTACGATCGGTATGCGCCAATAATTCTATGGTCACATTCGGATTATCATTCAGTAAAGCAATCAGCTCATCTAAGGCTTTTTTCGACTCCGGTCGAAGCGTTGCTTTATCGAAATCATAAAAAATATTTTCGATTAATACCGGTTTAGAGATGGGCGCCAAATAGAAATCAACATAAAACGTTTCGCTTTTTTCTTCATCGGGTACCGACAAGGTTTGCTTCTGATTCAGATAATCCGGAGCGCTCCCCAACATGACATATTCCATGCCTCGAACAAGTTCCGCCGTATAAGTTCCGTCGTTACGGGTAAAGATTCGTTTATCCGACCCGTCTTTCCCAACCATTCGAACCACTGCATTATCAATGACTTCTTCTTCTTTGTCCAATACCCAGCCTTCAACAAAAACTTGAACGCCCGGACGTTCAAACGAATAGATATGATCGGAACCCCGTGAATCGTTCCGGTTACTGCTGAAAAATCCCTTTTCTTTCAGACCCTCGAAAGTAACTCCGAAATCATCGGCCATGCTGTTCACCGGCGATTTCATATTTTCGATTTTCCATTTTCCGTCAACGGTTTGTACCGCTTTGAAAATATCAAGTCCGCCCATTCCGGGATGACCGTCGGAAGAAAAATACAAAGTTCCGTCTTCCCGCATGTAAGGAAACATTTCATCGCCCGGAGTATTGATTTCCGGGCCTAAATTTTCCGGTCGCGTCACGGTGGCTTCAGCAAGAAGGATGCGCCAAATATCTTTACCGCCGTAACCTCCTTTGGCATCCGAAACAAAATACAGATAACCGTCCGCTCCCACCGCAGGATGAGCGGCCATAGTTAACGTATCTCTGAAAATATCCATCCGTTCGCCGGCGCTCCATGCCGCTCCGGAACGCGACGATTTACGGATTTCGGCTGTCTTGGGGATTCCTTCTTCTTCGGCGCAATAGGTGTAATACAATGTTGCCCCGTCACCGGAAAAAGTACAACATCCTTCGTCGAACTCTGTGTTGAGCGTACTATCCATTTTGACCGGTTTCATCCATTGGCCTTTTTCATCTTGCTTTGCTAAAAAAAAATCATTGTTTTTCAAACCGGTAATAGCGCTTTTTTCATCGCCGGTCGCTTCTTTTCTCGAAGATGTGAAAATAAGTTGATCGTATTTTTCACCGCTGAGCATGGGTGAAAATTCCCCGTCCCGCGAATTAAATTTATCCATTTTCTTCACGACATATAAAGTAGGATTTTTCTTCCAAAAAACGGCGGAGTCGCAACCTGTAATTCCGTTCTTTGCCGTTATATTGTCGGGAACGCTATCCAGAAAAGCGTTATATAGTTTGATTGCATCGCCGTATTTTCCTAATTTATGCAACATTTGCGCCGAGTGTAAAACGGAAGAGCTGTCGGGATATCGGTACCGGATGGAATTATTATAAGCGCCTAACGCCCGTTGCGCATTTCCGATTTCGCGATAACATTCGGCCATGTGAAAAGCAATGCTTCCCCTCAACCATGTTTTTTTCGGCGAAGTTTTGGAATATACTTTCCGATACGTTTGGGCGGCAGCATAATATTCTCCTCTTCCTTCCTTTGCCACCGCATCGCTCAGTTTTGCCGTCTTACAAGAAAGAAACAGGAGGAACAAACATAAGAAAAAAGCAATCGGCTTATTCATTCATCCCTGTTTATACTTTTTAAACTGAAATTTCGGTTAATTATTGTACTTTTGCAGAATTACGATCCGAGTTATTTCCGAATCTCTTACCTCAACGGCGATATACCCGCAGACAAGGGCGTTTGCAGCGATGTCGTGATACGCGCTTATCGCAAAACACGTTCATTCCGGCTTCAAAACCACGCCGATGCCTTTTTTCCCGTCCATTTTTATACTGAGCGGATTTGCAAAACGAACATGACGTAAAAATTCGGTTTCGCTTATTGCCGGTTGCGCGTGAAGAAAATCTTCATCAAATACGCCTTCTCCTTCGATGTAGGAATTGATGGTAAAATAACCGACTCCGAACGACGTAAGGTTCTGAAAAAAATGAGTCCCTTGGCTGGGTTCTATTCTGTAATTTTTCAATCCGGACTCGACAATGAGTCGTGCATTGGAAATATGCGGCCATTTGACCGGAATGCCTAACCACGGATCGGCGGAACCCCAGCGACCCGGGCCTACCAAAATATAACCCTTCCCTTCGGCAACCATTTTTTCGTTCATTTTTCCGACTTCGGCGGCAACCATCGGATTGTTGGAAGCATTGAATTTTTCGGTTTTAACATAGATAAAATCATACACGTCGTTGATTATTCCGTGTCCCAAAGCATGAAGCGATTGCAACAAACAATCCTCTTTACGAACCAAACGCAGATCTTCTTCCATCATTGATTTATTATCTACTACCGGACGTAATTGTAACAGAAAAAAATTACCTTGAACTTTTCCGGCATCCGCTTTTTCCAGATTGACCGCAAACTCAATCTCTACCGGTCGCCCCATTTCTTCCTGACCCATTTTTAAAATGGTAGTAAGAATAGACGATAAAGGAAAAATATCGTGTTGCAAAATGCCCGAAAAACTGATTACTTTACGACCGGGCCCCGGATAATAACCTTCCAATAAAACTTGATCTTGCGGGTCATACGTAGAAGCTATGTATTGCAGCGTTCCGTCTTTTTCGGCTTCTTTCACCGGTAATTTTAAAAGATTAAAAGTATCGTCCGCCGAGAATCGGTCCGACTGCACCGGTTGCAGGTTTAAAGCATAAAATTGGGTTTGCGTTTCTCTTAAAGCAAAATCCAAAGTACTCGTCTGAAGAATACTGTGCGGATGACGCGGCGAAAAACGAAGGGCGCGATTTCCGTCCACAATGTATTTTCCCAAGCCTAATGCAACGGAAGCGATTCCGTCTTCCGGCTTTTCGTTGCCTATCGGATAGAAATTCAGAGAGCGAGCCACGCCGGAAAAATTAGGATAACATCGGTCGTCGTAAACTTGTCCCACGACTTCTTGAAGAACAATTGCCATTTTTTCTTGATCAATCAGATTTCGGGTGGCTGCCATATAGGCTTTACTGTCTTTGAAAAATACCGAAGCATACACTCCTTTTATCGCGTTTCCAATCCGCTCGAGCATTTCGTAAGGATCATCTGCTTGGGGTACCATGTAGGTATTATAAATTCCGGCGAACGGTTGATAATGGGAATCTTCCAATAAACTCGATGATCGGATGGCGATCGGTGTTTTAACGACTTCGAAGAATGCAATAATATCTTCAATCAAACGCTTGGGAAGACCGGCACGAATAAAATATCTCAAGACTTCTTCGTCCGAAATATCCTGCAAGGCAATCGAATATAAATTATTCGTTTCCATAAATTCGTCAAAAATATCCGTACAAAGTACTACGGTTTTGGGAATCTGAATCGTAGCGCCGGGAAATTTTTTCATTAATTCATCGGAATGACGTTTGATCATTTGTCCCATAAAAGCCAAGCCGCGACCTTTCCCTCCCAAAGAATTTTCTCCGATCCGCGCAATATTGGAATATTCGTCAAAACGGTCTCTCCGGAAAACGGCTACAACTCCCAAATTTTTCATTTTCCGATATTTAATGATGGCTTCATAAATGACTTGACGCGCTTCGTTCATATCTTCATATTCCGAGACGTCAACATCTTTTAAAAATTCAGCGATAGGAAAAATGGCGCGGGAGTAAAAGAACCGGGAGAAATGATTGCGTGAAAGGTGATAAACCAAAGATTCATCGGGAATGGAAAATATTTTTCTTTGCAAGTCATTCAACGATGTGATACGCGCGACCTCTTCCTTTGTTTGAGGATTAATGATAATAAAATCGCCGAAACCGAAATTATTCATAATTTCTTTTCGTAAATCCTGAGGAAACGTTTTCGAATTTTTATCAATAAAGCTGCAATTTAATTCATCGGCATACTGTTTGTTCGATACTTCCGAAGAATCGAAAATAATCGGGACAAAACGATCAACATTTCGCACCATGCAACCGAATTTGTAACCGGCACGCTTATCTTTCTCGCCTTCCCGCTCAAAACTCATATCGCAGATAATTCCCAACATGTTATTTTTGTATTTATGGTACAGCGATTCGGCTTCTTCATACGATCGCGCCAACAGCACTTTTGGTCGTCCTCTTTTGCGAAGCATTTGTTGATGCGCATTCAAAGCTTCTTTCGAAAACTCTTTGGATTGCTCCAAGAGAAATTTATACAAATGCGGCAAAGCGGAAGAATAGAACCTTACGGAATCCTCTACCAACAAAATCGTTTGCACGCCGACCGATGCCACGTCATCGTCCGCATTCATTTTATCTTCTATCAACTTAATGATTGCCACAAGGAGGTCTGAATTTCCCAACCAACTGAAAACATAATCAATCGAACTCAAATCTTCTTGTTGCATTCGTTTGGTTACTTCGCGTGAAAACGGCGTTAAAACAACAATGGGAATTTCTGGATATAACAATTTAATCCGATTAGCCGTGGAAAAAATGTTTTTTTCATCCATATTCGGCATACAAATTACCAAGTTAATATTACTTTGAGCCATTTCCACCAAGGCTTCCTCTTCGGTAGAAGCTTTGATAAAACTCGGAGGAGAACTCAAACTGAGAGATGTATATTCATTAAATATCTGTTCGTCAATTCTACCGTCGTCTTCCAACATGAATGCATCATATTTGGTAGCAATTAGTAAGATGTTGAATATTCTTTTATTAAATAAATTGGCAAAAGACGTATCTTTCAACACCAAGCGATTCATATCAACTAAACGTCCCATTTACTTGTTTTTAATTTTATCTATTTGTACTTTTGTAGTTTAATTAAAATACAAAATTAGTGATTTTTATATATAAACATTTAATGTAACATTTATTTCTATGAAAACAGAAAGTATTTTACAATCTCTTGAAGCCAAGCATCCGGGTGAATCGGAATATTTGCAGGCTGTCAAAGAAGTGCTTCTTTCTATCGAAGACATTTATAATGAACACCCTGAGTTTGAAAAAGCGCTTATCATTGAACGACTCGTAGAGCCGGATCGTATTTTTACCTTTAAAGTTCCCTGGGTGGACGACAAAGGAAATGTACAAGTGAATCTGGGATATCGAGTACAATTTAACAATGCAATCGGTCCCTACAAAGGCGGGGTTCGATTTCACTCTTCCGTAACGTTATCGTCGCTTAAATTTCTCGGATTTGAACAGACGTTTAAAAATTCATTGACGACTTTGCCGATGGGCGGCGCCAAAGGCGGGTCGGATTTCAGTATTCGAGGCAAATCCAATGCTGAAGTAATGCGCTTCAGTCAAGCGTTCATGCTTGAACTGTGGCGACATCTCGGCCCGGACACCGATGTTCCGGCAGGCGATATAGGCGTCGGAGCCAGAGAAATCGGATACATGTACGGCATGTACAAAAAATTGGCGCGCGAAAATACCGGAACTTTTACCGGAAAAGGCTTGGATTTCGGCGGATCGCTGATTCGTCCCGAAGCAACCGGATTCGGTGGTATTTATTTCGTAGTGAATATGTTAAAAGAAAAAGGCTTAAGCATCAAAGATAAAACGGTAGCTATCTCCGGTTTTGGAAACGTCGCTTGGGGAGCCGCTTTAAAAGCCAGCCAATTAGGAGCAAAAGTAATTACTATTTCCGGTCCGGACGGCTACGTTTATGATCCGAACGGTATTTCCGGGGAGAAAGTTGATTACATGCTGGAACTTCGAGCATCGGGAGAAGACATTGTAGCGCCTTACGCAAAAAAATACGGCGTTGAGTTTTACCCGGGTAAACGACCGTGGCAACAGAAAGCGGATATTGCACTTCCTTGCGCCATTCAGAACGAATTAAATAAAGATGACGCTCAAATGCTTATTAAAAACGGAGTTACCTGCGTCGCTGAAATCTCGAATATGGGTTGTACGGCTGAAGCGGTTGACTTGTTTATTGAAAAAGAAGTGATGTTCGGACCGGGAAAAGCCGTCAATGCAGGCGGCGTGGCAACGTCCGGTTTGGAAATGACTCAGAATGCAATGCATATTCAATGGACGGAAGCTGAAGTAGATGCCAAATTGCATCAAATCATGAACGCCATTCATGAACAATGCGTTATTTACGGAAAGCAACGGGACGGATACATTAATTATGTAAAGGGAGCCAATATTGCCGGGTTCATGAAAGTGGCAAGAGCGATGATGGCTCAAGGAATTGTATGAAGAAAGATTTTTTATTCAAAAATTTAACAGATGCGCTTCAGAACAGAATCCCTCAACGAGGAAAATTAGCGGATGTATTAGCTGAATTGCTTGGAATAGAAAAAGAAGCAGTTTATCGTCGGCTGAGGGGTTCTGTCCCCTTTTCCTTTCAAGAAGTTTATACGATTGCTATTTACTTGGGGTTTTCCTTAGATAGTATTGCCGAAAATATTTCTCCGGTTACCCGACAGATGACAGTGTTAATGATTGAATTTCTGGAGCCGCAGGAGAGTGATTATAAGAAATTAGAATCATTTTCTTCAAGTATTCACCGTTTGAAGGATGACCCGGATTCGGAATCGGGCGCGATAGGCTCTATTATCCCGTCGTCGCTTTGCGTCTCGTATCAATATATCTACAAATTCCAATTATTCAAATGGTCGCATCAATTCGGAGATCCGAAAAAAGTAAAATCATACGCGGAAACCAATGCATCGGAACGTTTAAACCACCTCAACCGGAATTTCGTCGAAGGCGTCCAAGATTCTCCCAAATCCGTTTATATTCTCGACCGACGATTCATCGAATATTTTGTGAATGATATTCGCTTTTTCTTCGATGTCCGGCTGATTACCAAAGAAGACGTTTCCCTGTTAAAAGAGGATTTACATTTATTGTTAAACGACTTGGAGCGATATGCCACAAACGGTCGTTTCGATTCCGGCAATAGAGTGGATATTTTTTTAGCCAATGTGCATTTTGACGCCAACTATAATTACATTGATGCAACTAACTATAAATTAACGATGATGCGGACTTTCACTTTCAGCGACTCTTATTCTTTCGACGAGGTTGTTTTTCAAAATATGAAGAATTGGTTGAATTTTTTGAAACGAACCTCTACGCTTATTTCCCATGGCAACGTAACCGAACGGATCCGCTTTTTCGAGCGACAACGAAAATTCATTAATACGCTGTAACCCGACTTATTTGATTTCTATCGGATTTTCCACTTTTTCGTTTAATAAAGCAATCGCAAGCGCTTCTTGAATATCGTCAACGTAATGGAATTGCAGTCCCTTCAAATATAAAGCATTGATTTCATCAATATGTTTTTTGTTTTCTTTACTTAAAATAATTTCTTTAATTCCCGCCCGTTTAGCGGCTAAGATTTTTTCTTTAATACCGCCCACCGGCAATACTTTTCCGCGAAGCGTCATTTCCCCGGTCATGGCCAGATTGGCTTTTACTTTTCGTTGTGTAAAAGCGGAAACCAAAGAAGTTGTCATCGTAATTCCGGCGCTTGGACCGTCTTTGGGAATGGCTCCTTCCGGAACATGGATATGAACGTTCCAAGTTTCAAAAACATCTTCCGGTATGGCAAAAAGTGAAGCATGCGCTTTGATATATTCTAATGCCAAAACGGCAGACTCTTTCATGACATCTCCCAGATTTCCCGTCAGCGTTAATTTTGAACCTTTGCCTTTGCTTAAACTGGTTTCGATAAAAAGAATTTCTCCGCCGACGGCTGTCCAAGCTAAACCGGTTACCACTCCGGCATATTCATTGCCACTGTATCTGTCTTTTGTATATTCAACAGTTCCTAAATATTCATATAAATCTTTTACTTCCAACCGATTGGGATAGTCTTTCTTTTCAGCGATCGCCCGCGCGATTTTTCGCATGATCTTGGCTATCTTTTTATTTAGCTCTCTCACACCGGATTCTCGAGTATAGGATTCAATGATCGCTTCAATGGCTTTTTTGGAAATATCGAATTTTTCTTTGGGAATGCCGTGTACTTCCAATTGGTTGGGAACCAAATGCCGTTGAGCGATTTCTACTTTTTCTTCCAAAATGTATCCGCTGATTTCAATCAACTCCATCCGATCCAGCAAGGGTTGAGAAACCATATTTAAAGCGTTCGCCGTTGCGATAAAAAGAACTTTCGACAAATCGAAATCAATGTCTAAATAATTATCGTGAAAAGCAAAATTCTGTTCCGGATCAAGCACTTCCAACAAAGCGGCGGCTGGATCTCCTTTATAATCCTGTCCTATTTTATCAATTTCATCCAATATGATGACCGGATTTGAAGAACCGGCTTTTTGGATACTGTGCATGATACGTCCCGGCATCGCGCCGATATACGTTCGCCGATGTCCGCGTATTTCGGCTTCATCATGTAAACCGCCCAGCGACATTCGAACGTATTTGCGGTTCAAAGCTTCCGCAACGGATTTTCCCAATGAAGTTTTGCCGACTCCCGGAGGACCGTACAAGCAAATAATCGGCGATTTCATATCACCTTTTAATTTCAAAACCGCCAAGTGCTCAATAATCCGCTCTTTCACTTTTTCCATTCCGAAATGATCTTTATTCAAGATTTTTCTCGCTCGAACCAGATTGAAATTATCTTTGGTATAACTGTTCCATGGAAGAGCAATAAGCGTTTGAATATACGACATTTGTGTTGAATAATCCGGCGAATGCGGATGCAAGCGTTCTAATTTTTGCAATTCTTTTTCAAACAATTGCCGTTGCTCCGGAGTAAAGTTAATTTTCCCTGCCTTTTCTTTAATTTCTTTGATTTCAATATCTTGAATATTTCCGCCCAAAGCTTCTTGAATATTTTTCATTTCCTGCTGCAAGAAATATTCACGCTGTTGCTGGTCAATATCCACCTGCGTTTTCCGTCGAATCGAAGCTTTAATTTCCAATAGTTGCACCTCATGATCCAATAAGGATAAAAGCTTATTTAATCGTTCTTTCATGTCATCGGTAGCAATGACCTCCTGCTTTTGCTCGGGCGTCGCCTCTACGGTCGAAAAAGCGAGATTAATCAAGTAAGTCTGATCTTTTGATTTACGAAGCGAATCGAGTACAAATTCGGGTAAACCCATCTTTTCGGAAAGCATTCTGAGCGTCGTATCCTTGACCGTTTTCAACTGTTCTTTCAATTCTTTGTCCGATTTGGCCGGATAAACGTCGGATAGCACGGTGAATTTTCCTTTCAGATAAGGTTCTTTAATCGTAATTTCTTCTAAGTGAATACGATTTATCCCCATCAGTAAAACGGTGGTATTTTCTTCGTTTTCTTGCATTAAGTTAAGTACACGCACCAAAACGCCCACCGGAAATAAATCAGCGAAATCCGGATCATTTTCGTTTGCGTCTTTTTGGCAGAAAACGCCAATGATTCCGTCTCGTTTATGAATTTCTTGAATTAATTTCAATGACTTTGAACGCCCGACATTAACCGGAGTAGGTATCCCCGGAAGAAACATCATGTTCTTCAAGGGAAGGATTGCTTGTTCCTTCTTCAATTCCTCCGGATCAATCGGTTTATTCTCAATTATGATTTCCATCGGCGACGTTATAATATTATCATCCATTCGGTACTTATTTATCAAATCTGTTTTATTTTTTTGGTCAATTTTCATGCCAAAGGTAAAAACAATTCACCGGTTTTTAGTAAGTGCGATTATTTTTGTATCTTTGCAACAGATACCTTAAAAAGGAAACCGGATATGAACGCTTTTAATAACATTATCAGAATCAATCCCGAAAAACGCTTTGGAAAACCTTGCGTGCGAGAAACTCGTATTACGGTTTATGATGTGTTGGGTTGGCTGTCGGCTGGCATGTCTTACGACGAAATCATTGCCGATTTTCCGGAACTGACATTGCAGGATATTCTTGCCTGCCTTGCCTTTGCATCCCAACGTGAACGTATGCTGCAATACGTTTGAACACATGAAATTGCTTTTTGACCAAAATATTTCGTTCCGAATTATACGTATGTTATCTCCCGATTTCGCCGATTGCCTACATGTAAAGTCTGTTGGTTTGAATAATCATAACGACGCTGAAATTTGGCAGTTCGCAAAGCAAAACGGTTTTACCATTGTAACTTTCGATGCTGATTTTTTCGACTTGTCCCTTGTTTGGAATTTTCCGCCCAAAACAGTTTGGCTTCGTACGGGAAACCTGAGTACCGCCGAAATCGCAGAACATATTATACTTAATTCTTCTATTATTGCTTCTTTTATTGATAATCCCAAAAAAAGTTGTTTGGAAATTTATTAATTTTCAATCTTCGCTTGCCCCCAAAACCGACTCGATATCCCCTTGCGAGAATCCCCGACCTGTCGCAAATCGCAGGAGTTTTTGACGAATGTCCCAATCGTTTTTCCCCTTGACCGACTTCTTTTTCCGTTCAATCAATACCCGAAGTCGCTCGCGGTTTTCTTCCGGATCGAGATTTTTCAATGCTTCTCGAATCAAGGATTCGGGAATTTGCCTTTTCTTGAGTTCAAATCGGATTTTGTTGATTCCCCAACGATTGTATTTCGCTTTATCATTGACGAAAGCTTTGCAATAGCGTTCTTCATCCAGAAATTGTTCTTTTTGGAGTTGTTGAATGATCATGGTTTGCTGTTCGGACGAAATTTCCCACGCATCCGTTTTCCGGCGAATATCCCACTCGCATCGTTCGGCGCGACTGCAATAAGCGGCCAAGCGGCGCAACGCTTGTTCATAACTTAATTTGTTCATAATTTTGCAATAATGATTCGATCATTTCCGGATATATCTTTTAATAATTTTACCGAGCGAAATTGCTTTTCTTCAAGCGCTTTTGCTGATGCCCGGCCGTGGAGCGAACTTGTTTCCAAATACAATGAACCGCCTTCTTTCAAGCGATTACGGGAAAAATCGGCAATCCGCTCGTAAAAGAGCAAAGGGTTGTCCGGGGGAACAAAAAGCGCTTGATGCGGTTCATAATCCAATACGTTTTTTTCTATAGACGCTTTTTCTTCCCAAGTAACGTAAGGCGGATTACTGATAATGCAATCAAAAGTAAGCGAGGAAAAAGGAAAAGCAAGCGGTTCGTTTTTCAAAATGTCGTGTTGAAAAAAATGCACCCGGACTTGATTGTTAATTGCATTTTGCCGGGCGACATCCAAAGCTTTATCCGAAATATCCAAAGCGAATACTTCCGTTTCGGGCAAACGTTTGGCCAAAGTTATCGCAATACATCCGCTTCCGGTTCCGATATCTAATAATTTATACCCGGCTTGCGGCTTTTCTTCCAAAATTACCCGTTCAACTAATTCTTCGGTTTCCGGACGCGGAATTAAAACATTTTCATTGACTTTGAATTTCAATCCGTAAAATTCGGTTTCACCTAAAATATATTGAATGGGACGAGATTTTTTCAGTTCCTCAATAATCTCTTGCACTCGAAAATATTCATTTAAAGATAATTGCTTATCTTTGTGCCGCAAAACGGACGATTTGTCCGGTTTGCAAACCGATTCCACTATCAAACGGCTGAGCGATTTGATTTCGGAATCGGAATAAAAATTTTGTAATTGTTCTCGGATGAAACAAAAAGCAGTCTTCATAATGCAAAGGTAATTATAATGAACCGAAATGACAACAGTTTCCTTTATATGCGCCGATGCTTGCAATTGGCGACTTACGGAAGAGGATTCGTAGCCCCGAATCCGATGGTTGGCGCCGTTATTGTTCACAATAACCGAATCGTCGGCGAAGGATTTCACGGAAAATACGGCGGTCCTCATGCTGAAGTGCAAGCCGTTGCTTCCGTGAAAGATGAAAAATTTTTGAAAAATTCGACGCTTTACGTTAATCTGGAACCCTGCTCGCATTACGGAAAGACGCCGCCTTGTGTTGATTTGATTCGCGAAAAACAAATTCCCCGGGTGGTCGTCGGGCAGGAAGACCCTTTTCCGGAAGTTTCGGGAAGAGGAATAAAAATCCTCCGTGAAGCGGGAATTGAAGTGATTTGCGGTATTTTAGAGGAAGAATGCAGAGAATTAAACAAACGCTTTTTGATTTACACGCTTCAACACCGACCCTACATTATATTGAAATGGGCGCAATCGTCGGATGGATTTATGGATCAATTGCGGGAAGAAAACGACGGTAAAAAGCCGATAAAATTTTCGAATGACTTCACTCAAATGCTTGTTCACAAAACGCGCGCCGAAGAATCGGCTATTATGGTCGGGACACAAACTTTACGTTTGGATAAACCGGCATTAAATGTCCGATATTGGAAAGGAAACGATCCGAAAAAAATAACGGCCGACAGCAGGCAATCGCTTCGGCAACAAATTTACGCACTTTATGATCGTAATATTCAATCTCTTATGGTTGAAGGCGGAGCCAAATTATTACAATCGTTCTTGAACGAAAATCTGTGGGATGAAGTTCAAATTGAAGTTGCAGCATTTCCTTTAACGAAAGGCGTTGTCGCTCCGGTTCCCAAGGGAATACTGCAAAATGTTCAAAAATGTGAAAATTCCGTACTTTTCCACTATAGGAACGGCTCTAACTCCTAAAAAAATATAAATATTAAGCAACATGATGATTAAAGTCAAAAATGTTTCTACTTTTGTAGGTTAAATGAAGACCAATTTTATGAGAACAATACTAAAAAACGGATTGTATTTACTTAGTTTTTTCATACTTGTAAGCTTGATGGCTTCCTGTTTGGGAAATGATAACCCGGAAGAAACAGTTCCCTTAACCGATGCGGAATTGCTAAGTTTCGGCTTATCGAGCGATTCAGTATCCGGATTGGCAAGTGTGGTTTTCACGATTGATCAACGAAACGGCTCCATTTACAATTACGATTCGATGGCTTATTTAACGAAAATAAAAGATAAAGTAATCGTAACTTATTCAAGCGGAGCCGGAGTAACCAACAATGTGTTAAACATTACCGGCGGCGATTCGATTTGGGTAAAATCGGGCGACTCTATTGATATTTCCCAACCGCTGACGCTGAAAGCTTTTGCTTTAGACGGGAAAACAGTAAAACAATATAATGTACAATTAAATATTCATCAAGTGGATCCGGATTCGATGCAATATTACCGTATAGCTTCCGAACTGCCTTTTCTGCAAACCGAAGATACAAAAACGGTTTCGTTTAACAATCGTTTTCTGACCTATTCCCGAATTGATAATCAAATTCAACTGAACAGTTCGACGGATGCAGTGAATTGGACGCCGGAAGGCGTTTCGGGACTTCCCGAAAATGCGGTTATTCGAGAAATTCAAAGTATCGGAAACCGCTTGTTTGCTTATACGGAAGACGGCGATTTATATGTTCGCGACAACTTGACAGACGATCAATGGATAAAGCCGGATAAACCGGCTTCGATAAAAATAAAAAGTATTTTGGGTTACTTGAATGCCGACTCCAAACAACCGGAAGGATTGAGTTTAATTATTGAAACCAATGGAATATATACATTCGCTTTTACCGAAGATTTCATTGACTGGGAATACGATTCCACTCCTATTCCGGATGATTTTCCCGTATCCGGTTTTTCAAATTATTGCTATCAATTAATGTACACCTCACGAATCACCGTTTTCGGAGGAGTTTCATTGAACGGAACCGTACAAAATGCCGTTTGGTCAACGGAAAACGGACGCTATTGGGCAAAATTAACCGGCAATACCGGCGTTTTTCCGCCGTTGGAAGGCGCCAATATTTTTTATTACAACAATGAATTTTGGTTGATAAACGGCAAAGCGGACGATATCTATAACAAAGATATTTATTATTCGACCGACGGAGGAGTTACGTGGAAGACAAGACCGGAAAAATGTTTGGCGCCAGAAGATTATCCCTTACGCAGTAACGCTTCTTTAGTTACGGATAAAGACAACAAATATTTCTATATCATCGGAGGAAAACAAACGACTGTTTTACCCGATGTTTGGAAAGGCTTTTTGAATAAAATGGAATTTGAGCATTAAGGATATACTTTTGAAGCATTTTTAGCGTTTTTTCATTAAAGAAACAGAATGTTACATGAAATATGCTTCGAAAAAATATTCCTTATATAGGGCATTTGCAATAATGCTTTTTTGCTTTACCTGCGCAACAGCGGCTGCACAGGAATATAAGTACGAAATCGGAGGAATGGTCGGTACGTCAATGTATCTGGGCGACGCCAATCAAAGCGGTTTGCTACGGGGTTTTAATCCGGCAGGCGGTGTGGTTTTCCGGCGTAATTTCAATTTTCGTTGGGCCTTAAAAACCGATTTGATGATGGGTAGAATAACAGGCGATACGAAAAATACCGACAATGTATTCCCCTACGACGGCGAAACGTCGTTTTCGCGTAATTTTTTCAGATGGGGCGGGCAGATCGAATTTAATTTTTTGCCGTACAGCGATAAGTTTGCTTATTTGAATACAAGTAAAATAGCGCCTTATTTATTGACGGGATTAGGAATAACGATAGCTCCGGGAAAAAATCAAACGTTCGGAAGCGTATATTTGTCGTTAGGATTAGGCGTAAAATACAAAATCAGAAACCGGATTAATCTGGGCGTGGAATATGCAGTGCAAAAACTGTTTAGCGACAGCTTTGATGTTCCGAATAAGGAAGGATTCAAGTTGGACAATCCGTATGGAGTCCAAAGCGGTTTATTTAAAAATAAAGATTGGTATAACACATTGATGTTCTCTGTTACTTGGGATTTCGGCCCAAATAACAGAAAATGCACAAACGAGTAAGATGTCATTAAAAGAAAGTATTGATTTAGAACGACTTCCGAAACACATTGCCGTTATTATGGATGGTAACGGACGATGGGCTAAAAAAAACGGAATGGATCGGTTTATGGGACATAAAGAAGGCGTTGTTTCCGTCAGAAAAGTATCGGAAGCGGCGGGACGATTAGGTATTGATTACTTAACCCTATACACTTTTTCGACCGAAAACTGGAATCGCCCCCAAGAAGAAGTTGACGCTTTGATGGCCTTGATGATTACGGCTATTCAAAATGAATGGGAAGATTTGATGACCAACAATGTTCGCTTGAAAGCGATCGGAGATATTGACCGCTTACCGCCGGCAACTTACGAAAACTTAATGAATACAATTCGGAAAACCGGTATGAATACCGGCTTGAATCTGACGCTGGCGATCAGCTATTCTTCGCGATGGGAAATAACGGAAGCGATGAAAAAAATTTCCGCCGAAGTGAAAAACGGATCGCTGAGTATTGAAGAGATTAATGAAGAAACAATTACTAAACATTTGGCTACATACGGCACACCCGATCCGGATTTGCTTATTCGAACCGGCGGAGAACAGCGAATCAGCAATTACTTGTTGTGGCAATCAGCATATGCCGAACTTTACTTTACCGATACTTACTGGCCTGATTTTCGGGAAGAAAACCTGTATGAAGCCATTGCGGATTATCAACAGAGAGAAAGACGATTCGGAAAAACCGGGGAACAATTACAGCTAAAAAATTAAATGAATGCATTCCAAACAATCTATGTATAAAAAAACGCTATTCTTTTGCCTTGCGGCTCTCGTTACGATCTTCGGAAAAGCGCAGGATAACGGTATTCTGACAGATATTAATACGGCGAATGACAATAAAGTTTCGGATACAATATCCGTTTCTCCTCCCAAAGACAAAATTGACGAAGAGCTTCCGGTTATATCTTATTCGCTCAACAATAATAAATTATACACGATAGCCGAAATCAAAATATCCGGAGTGGAAAATTACGGATATGAAGATTATGTATTGATCGGCATTTCCGGCTTAGCGGTCGGGCAAAAGGTAACCGTTCCGGGCGACGCATTTACGTCGGCCTTGAACAAGTTTTGGAAACACGGATTGTTTTCCGATGTATCCATACTGGCGACTAAACAAACCGCCGACAGCGTATGGATAGAAATTCAGCTGAAACCCACTCCGACGATTTCTACAATCAATTATCATGGAATAAAAAAGAGTGAACGGGAAGATATCGAGGCAAAAATCGGCGTAGCCAAAGGTTCGCAGATTACCCCGAATATTATTAATCGGATACGAAAACGAATTAAAGATTATTTTGATGAAAAAGGATTCAGCAATGCAGAGATAAGCATTCGCCAATCCGACGATTTAGCCAATGAAGGGAAAGCTATTCTCGACATCACGGTGGATAAAAATGAAAAAATTAAAATCAAAGAAATCACTATCAACGGAAACGAAAACTTGTCGGATTATGAATTAAAAATGGCAATGAAAAAAACCAACGAAGGATTCAGTTTAAGAAAGCATCCCAAGTTAAGTATCCACAAAGTGTTCAAGACTAAAAAATTCGTTCGGGATGAATATGCAAAGGATTTAGAGAATATTATTGATAAATACAACGAAAAAGGGTATCGCGATGCGGAAATTACTTCGGACAGCGTAGCGCCAATTGATGATAAACACGTTTCCATTTATATCAATTTAGTGGAAGGAGATAAATATCACATTCGTAATATCAATTGGGTAGGAAATACATTATATTCCTCTACGATGTTGGATTACATATTGAACATGCAACCCAAAGACGTGTATAACAAGAAAAAATTAGAGGACCGTTTACATAATGACGAAGATGCGGTTTCTAATCTTTATTACAATAACGGCTACATTTTTTCTTACATGCAACCGGTAGAAACTTACCTCGAAAATGATTCGGTTGATTTAGAAATTCGCATTTCCGAAGGAACGCAGGCAACGATCCGGCGGGTAATCATTACCGGAAACGACCGGGTATATGAAGATATTATTCGTAGGGAATTGCTGACTAAGCCCGGTCAATTGTTCAGCAAAGAAGCGATTATGAATTCTATGCGCGAACTTGCCCAAATGGGGCATTTTGATCCGGAAAACATCAAACCGATACCTGTTCCCGATGAAGAAACCGGAACCGTTGATCTTACCTATGGGCTGACCTCCAAGGCAAACGATCAAGTGGAATTTTCGGCCGGATGGGGGCAGACCGGTGTAATCGGACGAATGAGTCTGAAATTTTCCAATTTCTCTTTCAACAATTTGGTGCATCCGAAAACCTATAAAGGAATTATTCCGCAGGGCGAAGGGCAAACTTTAACTTTAAGCGGACAAACCAACGGAAGATATTATCAATCCTACAGTATTTCGTTTCTTGATCCGTGGTTTGGCGGAAAACGCCCCAATACCTTCCAACTCAGCACCTATTACATGATAACCACTCAACTGGATTCGCGTTATTACAACAATTATTATAATCCTTATTATTACAGCGATTATGGCGGATACGGCGGATACGGGGATTACGGCGGCGGCTCTTATGCTTATGATGAAAATAAATCCATGAAAATATTCGGAATCTCGGCCGGATATGGAAAAAGACTTTCATGGCCGGATTATTTGTTTAATTTCATGATTGATCTTTCTTATCAACGATACATGCTGAAGAATTGGGGCGGTTATTTCCCGATCAGTAACGGAAATGCAAACAGCCTTTCGATAGGTTTAACGTTGTCGCGAAATTCCACCAATAATCCGATCTATACCCGATCCGGATCACAATTCACGGCTTCCGTTAATTTTACGCCTCCTTATTCTTTGTTTGATAACAGGGATTACGCTTCCATGAGTTCGGATGATCCGAGAAAATACGAATGGATCGAATTTCATAAATGGAAATTCAAAAGTAAAATCTTTATTCCTTTGGCAAATCCGGAAGTTGTGAAACGCACGCCGGTCTTAATGAGTCGGGTGGAATACGGATTTTTGGGTTCGTATAATCGCAATAAACGGACGCCGTTCGAAACCTTTTATGTAGGAGGCGACGGCATGACCGGATACTCTAACCTGTATGCTACGGAAACGATCGGATTACGAGGATATGAAAACGGGTCATTGACGCCGTATGGCTATGAAGGCTACGCTTATTCGCGTCTCTCTCTCGAACTTCGCTATCCGCTGATGCTTGAGCAGACTTCCACCATCTATATACTGACATTCTTGGAAGCGGGAAATGCGTGGCATGATATACCAACATTTAACCCGTTCGATTTGAAACGATCGGCCGGATTCGGCGCTCGCATTTTCTTACCGATGATCGGATTGATGGGGATTGACTGGGGATACGGATTCGATCGCCCGACTCCGGGATCCGACATTTCAAAAGGTCAATTCCATTTCATATTGGGACAAGAATTTTAATGACTGATAAATGTAATAAGCAACAGAATATTAACTATTTTTATGAGAAAGAATTTATGAAAAAAATGATGGTATTGGCTTTTCTGTTGACTCTCGGAGCAATAGGAGCACAAGCGCAGAAATACGCTTTGATTGATATGGAATACATTCTGAAAAATATTCCGGCATACGAAATGGCAAATGAACAACTGAATTCAATTTCCAAAAAATGGCAGGCTGAAGTAGAAAGCGTACAACAAGAAGCGCAAAATCTTTATAAAACGTATCAAGCCGATTTGGTTTTCCTCTCTGCGGAAATGAAAACCAAGAAAGAAGCGCAAATCGTCGCAAAAGAACAAGAAGCGCAAGACTTGAAACGGAAGTACTTTGGTACGGACGGAGAATTGTATAAAAAACGGGAAAGTTTGGTTCGTCCGATTCAAGATGAAATTTACAATGCAATCAAAGAAATCTCGGAAAAACAAGGATATGCTTTGGTTATTGACCGAGCTTCCGCTATGAGCATTATTTATGCTACCCCGAAAATTGATATCAGCAGCGATGTCTTAACAAAACTCGGATATTCAAAATAATTGCGTATCTTTGTCCTCTATTTTAATATAAACTTAATAATTTGATAACTTATGTTTAAAAAAATTGTACTATTTGCTCTTGTGATGTTTCCTGTAATCGGATTTGCTCAGGAAACTCAAAAAATTGCTTATGTGAATTATTTTGATGTAGTCATGGCTATGCCTGAATACAAGCAAATGCAAGATTCGTTAAAAAAGTCTGACTCCGAATTTCAAGCGGAATTAAAAGTGTTATCGGATGAATATGCCAAGAAAGTGTCCGACTATGTCGCTCAACGGGATTCGCTTAACGAAAGCATCAAACTTCGCAGAGAGCAAGAAATTGAAGAAATACGTCAGCGCGCCGACAATTTTCAACAATATGCCGCTCAAAAGCAAGACGAATTGCAACAATCATTATCGGTTCCTATTCAAACTAAATTGCAAAAAGCAATTGATGACGTAGGTAAAGAAAGCAATTTCCTTTACATTGCCAACTCACAAGCTTTTTCTTATATTTCGGCCACCGCTACGGATGCAACGCCGCTGATAAAGCGAAAATTAGGAATACAATAAAGAAGTAACGAGTAACAAGTGACGGGCGACAAGTACATTACCGATTACTCGTCACTCGTTATTCGTCCGACACTCACATGAACGCTCCCATCGGTATTTTCGATTCCGGGTACGGCGGTCTTACCATATTGGAAAAAATACGCAAACGACTGCCGGAATATGATTATGTGTATTTAGGCGATAATGCCCGCACTCCATATGGAAATCGTTCCTTCGAAATCGTTTATGAATTTACGCTCCAAGCCGTCAAATGGCTATTCAAACAAAACTGTCCTTTGATTATTATTGCCTGCAACACCGCTTCGGCAAAAGCTTTGCGAACAATCCAACAAAAAGACCTTCCGCAACTTGACCCTCAACGCAGAGTGTTAGGCGTCATTCGCCCGACCGTTGAAAATATCGGACAAATAACGCATACCCGCCACATAGGAATTTTAGGTACGTCCGGTACCGTATCCTCCGGTTCATATCCGATCGAAATTAAAAAACTATATCCCGACTTTATCGTCGAAAGCGAGGCCTGTCCGATGTGGGTTCCTCTGGTTGAAAACAACGAATACGATAAACCGGGAGCCGATTATTTTGTCCAACAGCATATCAATAATATTCTTGCAAAAGATCCTCTGATTGACACAATCGTTCCGGCTTGTACCCATTATCCTTTATTAAAAAAGAAAATTTACGCCTTCTTACCGAAATCAATCAAATTAGTATCGCAAGGCAAGTTGGTAGCGAAAAGTCTGGAAAATTATTTGCATCGTCACCCCGAAATGGAAACCCGATGTTCGAAAAATGCTGCCTGTCGCTTTTATACAACCGAATCGGAATTGAAATTCGCGACAATGGCTTCGCTTTTTTTCAAAGAGAAAAAAGTGGTCGCCGAACGAATCAACATTGAAGATGCGAAATGAAGCCTCTCGAAAATTCGTTTCGGATCACCGGTTTGACGATGTTCGCAAATTAGCGCTTCAAACTTCATCCTTCACGGGTTCGGATATAGATATTCCTTGGGCTTTAACTCAAATCGAAGGGCGACAATCGGCCGAAAATAAAATTCCGACGTGGTTTCGATGCGACGCAATCGTTTATCCTCCGCACCTTGCGTTGGAGCAGTGTTCATCGGAACAAACCGCTCGCTACAAAGCCGGATTGCTTTCCGGAACTTCCTTCGTTGATTTAACCGGCGGTTTCGGGGTGGACTTTGCTTTCATTTCCGGCAAATTTCAAGAGACGTGCTACGTAGAAAAGCAAAAAGAATTATGCGAGATTGCAGCATTTAATTTCAAGATTTTAGGATTAACTTCCTCCCGAATTATTTCTGCGGATGCAACCGATTATTTGAAAAAAATGCCGCCCGTTGATACCATTTTTATGGATCCGGGACGACGTTCCGTTTCCGGGAAAAAAGTGTTTACCATTGAGGATTCGGAACCCGATTTGTTGAAAATACAAGATTTACTTCTCGAAAAAGCCGAAACCATTTTAGTCAAACTTTCGCCGATGCTCGATATTTCACTGGCTTTGAAGCAATTAAAGAACGTAGCCGAAGTGCATGTCGTAAGCCTTGAAAACGAATGCAAAGAACTGCTTTTCCTGCTTAAAAAGAATTTCGCTTCGGAAGCTTTAATCACTTGCGTGAATTTAAGTAAGAAAGGGAATCAGCTCGGAATATCCTTTTTGCAATCGCAAGAAAAAGCAAGGCGGATTGATTATACTTCCGAACCGGGGCGCTATCTTTACGAACCGAATGCTTCGCTTTTAAAAGCGGGATTTTACAAAGGATTGACAGAACTTTATCCCCTCCGGAAATTTCATCTGGACACTCATCTTTATACTTCCGATCAATTTATTCCCGATTTTCCCGGACGAGTTTTTCAAATCGAAGCCTGTACTTCTTTCAACAAAAAAGAGTTGAAAGATTTCCTGCGCGAAACGGATAAAGTTTCCCTTGCCGTTCGTAATTTTCCGCTTTCGGCAGCCGAACTTCGAAAGAAGCTGAAAATAAACGAGGGCGGAGAAACTTATATTTTTGCTGCCACCCTCGCTAACGGAAAACACATTCTCTTAAAAAATAAGAAGATAGACACTCTGTGTAACTAATCTCTCCAGACTTACGCAACAGGTTCATATACAGGGTAATTATGTGAATTGCAGGTCTTCGCTACGCTACGCCCGCAATGACAGGGAGCTTTTGTTCCGATTTATACTAATTTTCGAATAAGCGATTCTTTCTCTCCGTAAATCATATCAATGACGGGCAATTCAATCATGGTGTAAGCGCCCGGCTGTTGTTTGAAACTTGCACGAGCAACGGCTATCAACACCTGCGCCGTCAATGCCGGGTTGTTTATCTGCATATTAAACTCCATCCGTTGATTTTGAGTTTTACCCGATACTCCTTTCCGAATCAGATTCACTCCATGCCCCATATCTATCAAATCATCCACACATTCCACTTGCATCACATGCGTGTCATCGTGCGCAAAGTAATCATCGGCTTTAATGGCGGCAGCTATTTTTTTAAAGTCATATCCTTCTTTTACTTCGATATAAACCATCCGACGATGGACGCCCGTACCGGTCGGAATAGTCATCGAAAGAGCGGCTTTTACCCCTTCTATAGCTTTTACGGCCACTGTATGCCCCATACTCATGCCCGGACCGAAATTAGTGTAAGTCACTCCTTTGGGAACAATAGCTTCCATCAAAGCCCGGACAATCGAATCGCTTCCCGGATCCCATCCGGCCGAAATTACAGCTACGGCTTTCCCGGCTTTTGCAGTCGCATCCAATTCCCGACGAAGTTCTACAATACCGCCGTGAATATCATAACTATCCACCGTATTAATTCCTAACGCCAATATTTCTTTGGCATATTTTTCAACGCTCCGGGTAGGAGTACATAAAACGGCTACTTGAACATCTTTCAGTTTTTGAATGGAGTCCACGACTTCCAAATGCGCTATTTCCTTCGGTTTATCGGTCGGATTTCTCCGGACTATACCGGCAACTTCAAAATCTGGAGAAGCTTCAATCGCTTCCAATACATACTTCCCGATATTGCCGTACCCCACGATAGCTGCTCGTATTTTTCTCATACTGATTTATTTTTAATTTATAATTAATGTATATCTTTATCGAAAGGACAAACTTACAAAAAATTCCGGATTATCCGCTTCATTGTTTTCATTTTTCATGAGAATTTCACAAATATTACCTACTTTTGTAATTGAAATAAGACTAAAACGTTTATTCCAATATAAACCATGAAATATCTTTTTACAATTACCCTGCTTTTTCTGATTGCATTTTCTATTCAAGCGCAGGAACTGAAAATCAACGACATCGAGATGATTAATTTAGGTGACGGACGTTTGTTTGCCCGTGAACGGAAAGACGAAAAACCGGTTGACGGGAGGGTTCGCATTATTACGGGCTACACTACCGAATATATTGATGCCGGCTTCGACAACGGCTATGCCGACGGCAAGTGGGAATATTACAAGTATAATACCTTGTCGGAGGTAACGAATTATTCCAAAGGCTATCTTAACGGGGAAAAAATCACTTATTACGGCGATGGGAAAACGATTAAGGATAAAGCTACGGTCAAAAACGGAAAAGCCGACGGAATGGTTTACTCTTATTCGCAAGACGGAAAATTAGTGTACGAAAAGGGAATGAAAGAGGGGATTGATGAAGGACGCGAGCGCAGATACGACGAAACGGGAAAAGTGATTGCCGAAACGATTTACAAAAACGGTAAAGCGGACGGCAAATCGTTTGCAATCATTAACAACGGTTATCCGGATGCTTATACGGAAACCAAATATTACAAAAACGGCGTATTAGACGGCGACTATTCGGAAATATACGAAAACGGGATAGTCAAGGTGAAAGGTAAATATCTTAATTGGAAAAAAGAAGGAGTCTGGGAAGCTCGAAAAGAAGACGGTTCTCTCAAGCCGACGGAAGAATATAAAAACGGAAATGTGGTGAAACGTTTCACTTATTTCTCTGACGGTAAAGTGGAAATGGAACGGAACTTTGATGAAAACGGTAAACAACACGGCGTAGAGAAAAAATACGATTTGGAAACCGGCAAGCCGAAATCGGAATTAAATTATGTACACGGCAAACAAGTCGGTAAGCAAGTTCGCTATGTGAGCAGCACTACCGGAGACTTCATCGAAACGAGTTACTACAACGAAGCCGGACAAAAAGACGGAGAATATAGCGAAG
>WRFZ01000149.1 GCA_009778655.1 Candidatus Azobacteroides sp. | reverse complement strand
TTGGGTGTTAATTTTATAAGCTACCGATAATCAATGTTTATGTGTGTCCTCGCAGGGGCTCGAACCCTGGACCCAATGATTAAGAGTCATTTGCTCTGCCAACTGAGCTACGAAGACTTCCAAAACCGACGCAAAGGTATAACTTTATAAGGGATTTTCCAAATTAAAATCGAAAGTCCAATCCGATTCCGCACGATTGATTTGTTCGTGTGAAAGTATCCGTTCCGGGCGTTGCCGGAATCTTTCCTTGAGTAAGAGCGTTGATCTTTCCGTAGTCGGCTATGTTTTTTGTCCAATTTTCATAATTGGTAAAGAAATAGGCCAAGTTGACCCGAATGTTTTTTGTAATATTAATTGCTCCGCCGAATCCCACGGAATAAGAATTTAAAGAAAAATTCATATCGGTCTGGTAATCGTCGGTTACTCCCGTACGTGTCAACTGTGCGCCGCAACTGACTAAAAATAAATTATTGATGCGGTATTCTACTCCTGCCAGATATTCATTAATCCCGCCGTTGATAAATTTTTGCTTATCGTTAACCATTTTTGCATCCGAATCGAAAAAATGATGATAAGATGCCGAAACCGTCAATTTCGGGATAATATCATATTGCGCGCCGACCGTCAACAAAGCGGGAATATCGTAAGGAGTCTTCTTTCCATCGTCGTAATCCGCCAGCCCTGTAGTATTTATACTTGATTTATTTTTCAAATTAATTCCGGTTCTAAATTCGTATTTTGCGCCGATATTCAGTTTATTCCAATGGTAATCCAACCCGACAATCGGAGCTACTCCGGAACCCGGTTGCTTGCTGTTTAATTCTTTATCTTTGACCAAAGGCTCTAATGATGCAAAATTAGGATTCGAAACAATCGAAGCCGCCGGAACCAAATCACCATTCATGCCTAATCGAACATTCTTTAGATAGCCTTTGTATTCGTTATGTACATAATAATAACGAACGCCCGCATAAGCGGAAAAATGTTCAACTATTGTATAGGTTGCGCCGACTTGTGCGTTATAAATGACCGATGATCCGGTCAATCGGCTCTCCAAATCATAACCTTCGAAATTATAAGCCGATTGTATCTTATTCAAGAAAACAGGGACGATAGCTGCTGTTGATTCAAAAGAAGATAAGCCTTCGTTAAAATTCAAGTCTCCTCCGCCTCCCGCTACTCCGATATTTGTCGAAAACACCCAATCGCCGGTCTTATATGCCGCCTGTAAACTCGGTGCAAACCAAACGGTGGCTTTTCCTTCAAATTCTTTTACGGCATTTCCGCCAAAACCCGCAAACGGTGCGAAATTTGCGATAGTATTGCGTGTCTGAAACGCACTCTGGCTATTCAGCGAAAGGAAAAATCCGTCCTTACTTAAAAAAGCCAAACCGGCGGGATTCGTATAAGCGGCGTCAATTTCCATTGATGCGTCACGAGCAATGTTGCGCAAAAAAGTAACGTTTTGATTCGTATTTGTCAATAGGCCACCGGCATATATATTAAGAAACGATACCGATGCAATCCCGATTGTCAATAATTTTTTTCTCATCTTCATTTGTTTTTAAATATTAATAGGCGGGCAAAGATACGCTATTGTTTTAAATATTACACAAAAATCATAAAAATGTGCAATTATTTTTATTGAATCCGGTAATCCTTTTTTGCAATAGTCTAAAAAAAACAATGTATCTTTGCAGGTCATAATTTAAACAATCTAACACTAATCATAAATGGCGATTAAGATAGCAGAGGTAACTGATAAGTCTTCACTGAAAAAGTTTGTTGCTTTCAATATTCAGTTGTATGCAGGTAATCCTTATCATGTGCCCGGATTGATAGAAGATGAGTTAATGACCTTACGGAAAGATAAAAACCCGGCCTTTGATTTTTGTGAATCGGTTTATTTTCTGGCGTATAAAGAAGATAAAATTGTGGGGCGGATTGCCGGAATTATCAACCGCAAAGCAAATGAGAGATGGAATCAGCAATATGCCCGTTTCGGCTTTGTTGATTTCATTGACGACGAAGAAGTATCCGCCGCTTTATTTGAAGCGGTCGAGCAGTGGGCGCGCGGGAAAGGAATGAACGGCATCCAAGGTCCGTTGGGATTTACCGATTTGGATCACGAAGGTTTATTGATTTGGGGCTTTGACCAATTGGGAACAATGGCAACCTCTTACAGTTTCCCGTATTACAAGGAGCATTTGGAAAAATTGGGATACGTAAAAGACCAGGATTGGAACGAATTTCAAATTCAAGTTCCAAAAGAGACTCCCGAAAAGTATAAGCGTATTTCGGAAATAGTCATGAAGAAATACGGACTTGCAATTAAAAAGTTCAAGGGAACCAAAGATGTCTGGCCTTATGCGCACAAAATATTTGAACTGTGGAACGAAGCCTACCGGCCGTTGTACGGTTATTCGGAATTATCGGAAAAACAAATCAATTATTATGTTAAAATGTATATTCCGATGCTTCGCCTCGATTTGATTACTTTGATTGTTCGGGAATCGGATGATCAAGTAGTGGGGATTGGGATTACCTTGCCAAGCCTTTCCAAAGCGCTGCAAAAAGCCAAAGGTCATTTGTTCCCTTTCGGATGGATACACTTGTTGAAAGCGCTTTACGGAAAAGGGAAAATAGTGGATTTGTATATTATAGGCGTTTCACCCGAATATCAGAACAAAGGCGTTAATGCTTTAATGTTTTACGATTTGGTTCCCATATTTAACCGCTACGGATTTATATACGCAGAAAGTAATCCCGAATTGGAGCTGAATCAAAAAGTGCAATCGCAATGGGAATATTTTGATATGAAACGTCATAAAATACGTCGAGCTTATATAAAACATCTGAAATGAGTGAATTAATATACGAAGACGAACAAATTCAGACCTTGGAATGGTGGGAGCATATTCGCCGCCGGCCCGGAATGTATATCGGAAAAACGGGTAGCGGAAACTATGCCGATGACGGTATTTACGTGCTTTTGAAAGAGACGCTTGACAATGCCGTTGATGAATATATGATGGGTTTCGGCAAATCAATTAATATCACAATTGACAATGGAGTTGTAACCGTCCGGGATTACGGTCGCGGCATTCCGCTCGGAAAAGTGGTTGATGTTTCATCAAAAATGAATACGGGAGGAAAATACGATTCCAAAGCATTCAAGAAATCCGTCGGTCTGAACGGCGTCGGTATCAAAGCCGTCAATGCGCTTTCATCTTATATGTTGGTGCAAAGTTTTCGCGACGGCGAAACCAAATCGGTCGAATACAGACGGGCGCATACGGAAGAAGATGTTCCGATTATGCCGACCGATCAACCCAACGGAACTTTGGTGAATTTCATTCCCGATGAGGAAATTTTTGATAATTATCAATACAAGGATGAATTTGTCGAACTGCTGCTGAAAAATTACGTATTTCTCAATTCGGGTCTGGTTATCAATTACAACGGAAAGAAATTTTATTCAAAAAACGGATTGGTTGATTTATTGAACGAATATATGACTTCCGATTCGATTTATCCGATTATTCATTTAAGCGGAACGGATATTGAAATTGCAATCACCCATGCCAATCAGTACGGCGAAGAATATTATTCGTTTGTAAACGGACAGTTTACGACTCAAGGAGGAACCCATTTGTCGGCTTTCAAAGAATCCGTTTCGCGGGTAATCAAAGAATACTTTTCAAAAAACCTTGAATATTCCGATATTCGGTCGGGGATTGTGGCTGCGGTAGCCATTAAAGTGGAAGAACCGGTTTTTGAATCCCAAACAAAAACAAAATTAGGCTCGAAAGACATGGGTCCCGGCGGACCTACAATCTCTAAATTTATCGGCGATTTTATCAAAAAAGAATTAGATAACTATTTGCACAAAACGCCCGATACCGCCGACGTTCTGTTGAAAAAGATTCTGGATTCGGAAAAAGAACGAAAAGCCATTGCCGGCGTAACTAAGTTAGCGAGAGAACGAGCGAAAAAAGCCGGTTTACATAATAAAAAGTTACGCGATTGTCGCTTGCATTACAACGACTCGAAAGGCGAAAAGTTGGAAGAAACCTGTATTTTTATTACGGAAGGCGATTCCGCCAGCGGTTCCATTACGCAAAGTCGCGATCCCAACTATCAAGCGGTTTTCAGCTTGCGTGGAAAGCCGTTGAATACTTTCGGCGAAACCAAGCAAATCGTTTACAAAAACGAAGAGTTTAACTTGCTTCAAGCGGCATTGGATATTGAGGACGGCTTGGAAGGATTACGATATAACAAAGTGATTATCGCTACCGATGCCGATGTGGACGGTATGCACATTCGTTTACTGATTATTACTTTCTTTTTACAGTTTTTCCCCGATTTGATTAAGAATAATCATGTTTTTATTCTTCAAACGCCGCTTTTCCGGGTAAGAAATAAGAAAGAAACCTTATATTGTTATTCGGAAGAAGAACGGCTGGACGCAATCGAAAAATTAGGACCTAATCCGGAAATCACGCGGTTCAAAGGATTAGGGGAAATTTCACCCGGCGAATTTAAGCATTTCATCGGAAAAGATTTACGGCTCGACCCTGTCAATATGCGTAAACAGGACGCCGTTAAGGAAATGCTTGAATTTTATATGGGTAAGAATACGATGGAACGACAGAGTTTTATTATCAATAACTTGGTTGTTGAAGAAGATATAGCGGTATAGGAATTATGAATTATGAATTATAAATGATGGAGGGAAATGAATCGCTCAGAATCGCTTTGTTCCCGGGAACGTTCGATCCGTTTACGATCGGGCATTTGTCGTTGGTGAAAAGAGGATTATGTTTCGTTGATGAAATTATTATCGCCATAGGCATCAATTTAGAAAAAAAAACATTTTTTTCTTTGGAACAAAGATTGGAAATGATTACGCGACTTTTCGAATCGAATCCGAGAATCAAAATTTGTTCTTATACGGGATTAACCGTTGATTTCGCTAAAGAAGCGGAAGCGCGATTTATTCTTCGAGGCGTTCGCTCGGTGAATGATTTTGAGTATGAGAAAACGATTGCAGACATTAATCGAGAAATTGCCGGTATTGAAACGTTTGTTTTGTTTACCGAACCGGAATATACGCATATCAGCTCGTCCTTAGTCCGGGAATTATTGACTTACGGTAAATCCGTCGCCGCTTTTGTTCCGGCAAATTTACATATAGATGAATACAAAAAAATATAAAATACTTATGAAACAAATTCTTTTTGCGTGCATTTTATTCAGTTGCATGACTGCTTGTTCGTATGGACAAGACAGAGCAAATACAATGCAGGGCTTTTCCGGCAACATATTTAATGATCCTGCCGTACGAAAAATGAGTATCGCAATGGCTGCGATAGAAAAATTATATGTTGATACCGTTAACAATGATAAATTAGCAGAAGATGCCATCACCAGCTTGTTGGAAAAATTAGATCCGCATTCTTCTTATATGACGGCCGAAGAGGTTAAAGAAGCAAATGAACCTTTGCAGGGAAATTTCGACGGCATCGGTATCCAATTTAACATGAGGCTTACCGATACATTATATGTAATACAGGTTATAACCGGCGGCCCTTCCGAAAAAGTGGGTCTCTTGGCCGGAGATAAAATTATTTATGTGAATGACACCTTAATTGCCGGCGTCAAAATGAAAGATTCGGACGTGATGTCTAAGCTGAGAGGTCCGAAGGGGACTACCGTTCATGTGAAGGTACTTCGCGAGGGTTCTCCGGGATTATTGGACTTCAAAATAATTCGTGATAAGATTCCGGTTTACAGCGTATCTTCTTCTTACATGATAGACAAAAAAAACGGTTATATCAGAATAGACCGCTTTGCAAAAACGACTTCTCAAGAATTTAGAGAGGCGCTCGGAAAATTACAGGCGCAAGGAATGGAGAACCTTATTCTGGATTTACAAGATAACGGCGGCGGTTATTTGGAAGCGGCTGTCGATCTCTCTAACGAATTTTTAAAATCCGGTTCACTGATTGTTTATACTGAAGGCGTTAATCAAAGAAGAGAAGAGGCTCGCTCCTCTAATAGCGGTTCTTTCAGAAACGGAAGATTGGTTGTTTTGGTTGATGAAGCATCCGCCTCAGCCAGTGAAATTGTTTCCGGTGCCATTCAAGATTGGGATCGTGGAGTTATTGTCGGAAGAAGAACCTTCGGAAAGGGCTTGGTTCAGCGTCCGATTCCTTTACCCGACGGTTCAATGATACGGCTGACTACCGCGCGTTATTATACGCCGACCGGACGCTCGATTCAAAAGCCTTATACCAAAGGCGATTTGGAATCTTATCAGAAAGACTTGATTGATCGGTATAATCATGGAGAAATGATTTCAGCCGACAGCATTCACTTCCCCGATTCGCTGAAATATAACACATTGATAAAAAATCGCGTTGTTTATGGCGGCGGCGGAATCATGCCCGACTATTTTATTCCGTTTGATACGACCGCTACGTTTGTTGTTGCCAGAACAACTCCTTTATTCCGTGAAATAAACAATAAAAGTATTCTTTATAAATATGTTCGAACAATAATCGAAGCAAATCGTAAAAAATATCAGGAGCAATATCCCGATTTTGATTCTTTCAGAAAAAATTTCACGGTTACGGATAACATGTTGAATGATATGTTGAATGTCTATAAAAAAGAAAAGGCGGAAGAATTGAAAGAAGAATCCTATCAATTGACGGAAGACCAACAGAAAGACTTGGAGACATCCCGATGGCTGTTTTTACAGTGGATCAAAATGTTTATTGCAAGGGAAGTTTACGGCGATAACGAATTCTATCAACTGATGAATCCTCTCTTTGACAGCTACCAAAAAGCGGTTGAGATTATCAGTGACGAGAATAAATACAATAAGTTATTGGAGCAAAATAGAAGATAAACGGTATTATCTTCTATTTTTTACCCAATTTATTTTGTAATCGTTTAATCATATCTGCTGTTGTTCGTTCCAAGTTGAAATGCGGCTTCCAACCCCATTCGTTTCGGGCGCAGGAATCGTCGAGGCAATTCGGCCACGAATCGGCAATGCTTTGTTTGAGCGGATCAACATCATAAATCATTTGAAATTCCGGATAATACTTTTTGATTTGTGCATAAATCATTTCCGGATCAAAACTCATTGAAGTGACATTAAACGAATTGCGATGAATCAATCGCTTCGGATCGGCTTCCATGATGTCAATCGCCGCATCCAATGCGTCGGGCATATACATCATATCCATAAATGTTCCCGCTTTCAAGGGACAAACAAAGGATTCGCCCGCTACCGCTTTATAAAAAATCTCGACGGCGTAATCCGTTGTTCCTCCACCCGGTAAAGTCATACTTGAAATAATTCCGGGAAAACGAACCGAGCGCGTATCTACCTGCCATCGGTCGAAATAATAATCGCTGACCAATTCGCCCAACACTTTTGTAATACCGTAAACCGTACTCGGTCGTTGAATGGTGTCTTGCGGCGTATGGTCTTGCGGCGTATTCGGGCCGAAAGCGCCGATGGAACTGGGCGTAAAAACAGCGCATCCGCATTCGCGGGCTACATCCAAACAATTCATCAAACTGCCGATTCCCACATCCCAACCTAATTTCGGGTATTTTTCCGCCGTTGCGGATAAAATAGCGACTAAATTGTAAATCGTATCTATTTTGTATTGCTTCACCGTATCTGCAATTTGCTCGATATGCAGTGCATTAATCTCAACAGCGGGACCGGCTTCGAAAAAACCGTCGGGATAGGGTGGGGTGTAATACCCGCAAATTACATTACTGTCTCCGTAAATCGAACGCAAACGAACGCTTAATTCGGAACCGATTTGTCCCGTACTGCCAATGATAAGTATCTTTTTCATTTGTTTATTTTAATACCGCTAATTCTTTTCCTGTTTTTGTAAAAGCTTTTATACATTTGTCCAAATGTTCTTTTTCATGCGCCGCGGATAACTGTACCCGAATGCGCGCTTGTCCTTTCGGAACCACCGGATAATAGAAACCGGTAACGTAGATACCCTCTTTCAATAATTGAGTTGCCATATCCTGCGATAGCTTTGCATCGTACAACATTACAGCGCAAATGGCGGATTGCGTCGGTTTGATGTCGAAACCGGCTTTTTGCATTTTATCCACAAAATAGCTTGTATTTTCATGCAACTTATCCTGCAACGTATTCGACTTTTCCAAATAATCAAAAGCATAGATTCCGGCGTTTACCACCGATGGGGGAAGCGAGTTGGAGAAAAGATAAGGTCGTGAACGTTGACGAAGCAGAGCGATGATTTCTTTTTTTCCTGTAGTGAACCCGCCGATAGCGCCTCCGAAAGCTTTTCCTAAAGTCCCGGTAAGAATGTCAATTTTGCCTCGCAGATTGAATTGTTCGGTAGTTCCTCGTCCGGTTTTTCCAACAACTCCGGCCGAATGAGATTCATCCACCATCACCATCGCATCGTATTTTTGAGCAAGGGCATAAATCCGATCCAAAGGCGCCGCATTACCGTCCATGGAAAAAACGCCGTCGGTAACAATCAAGCGGAAACGTTGTTGTTGAGCAGCCTGCAATTGTAATTCCAAATCTTCTATGTTTGCATTGGCATAGCGATAACGAACCGCTTTACACAAGCGCACGCCATCAATAATCGAAGCATGATTCAATGCATCGGAAATGATTGCATCGTTTTCATTAAGAAGCGGTTCGAAAACGCCGCCGTTAGCGTCGAAACAAGCTGCATACAAAATGGTATCTTCCGTTCCGAAAAACCGTGCAATCGTTGCTTCCAATTGCTTATGCAAATCTTGCGTTCCGCAGATAAAACGAACCGACGACATACCGTAACCCCTGTTTTCCATCGCTCGATTAGCGGCGGCAATCAAACCGGGATGATCGGATAAACCTAAATAATTATTTGCGCAAAAATTGAGCACTTCTTCTCCCGATTTCAATCGAATCTTTACCGATTGAGGCGAAACGATAATTCGTTCCTCTTTGTATAAACCGGCTGAACGAATATCATCTAACTCGCTTACAAGGTATTCCCGAAATTTTTGATAAGCTTCCATATTTACATTCTATTTTATATTGTGAAATAATTTTACTTTTTAAGGAATCACTATATATTCTTTAAAAATTCGGAGTCAAAGGTATAAAAAATCAGAATCAGAGCCAAAATAATTGATAAAAAAATAGTAAAATTAGGATGGTTGAATTAATTGATTGAAGTATATCTGTCGTTTTGTCAAAGCGAATAAGGCAGATTGCTTCAATCGGATTTGCGTTTTTGAAAAATAATGATAATCTTTGCAATTGAAACGCAAATTTACGACCGACATTATCAACGGTAGGAATTGTGAAGTAAAATTGAAATTAACCAAAAAGTAAATCTATGGAATTATTAAACATTCAGAGCCGAATATACGAGATAAGAGGCTGCAAAGTAATGTTGGACTTTGACTTGGCCGAAATGTACGGAATCGAAACGAAAGTACTTAAACAGTCCGTAAGACGCAATTTGAAAAGGTTTTACGGGGATGACTTTATGTTTGTGGTAACAAGGGATGAACTTTCAAGGTCACAAATTGTGACCTCAAGATAACGACATCAACGAGGATACGAGAATACAACTTGAGCTTATCAATGAATCATTGGCCGAATTGCAGGCAAAAAAGAAAGAGTTTGAGAAACCGCGCCGACGTGTTATCGGATTCGTTACTTCGAAAGACCGTGAGAATGAAGATTAAAAATAACTGCATATTTTTTTATCATCTTATCGAAGCCGATAAGATGATATTTTTCGTCAAATGAAATTATTTGTCAGCTCGTTTGTCAGCGAATAAAAAAACGCCCAATCTCCATTATTGAAAATCAGACGTTTACGTTTTTGTGTTGTTGTCCTGCCAGGAACGGTATAATTAATTTCATTTACAAGCAATTATATTCAACTGTTTTATTTTTAGGATAATAAATTAATAATATCAACACAAATATAATAAGCCGTTATCAATTGGATAACTCATTTTCGGGTAATTTATCGGGTTCACTTATTTTCTTATTGAACTTTTTCATTTCTTCTTCTTTTAACGAATCAACAATTTTTATATAAGGCTTCATAGAAGCATAGCTTTTATGCCCTGTCCATTTCATAATAACAGCAAGAGGAATACCTAAGGTTAGCGCAAGTACAATAAACGTGCGCCTGCCGCAATGGGTGGAAAGCACTTTATATTTCGGATATATTTCTTCTATCCTTTCATTATTTTTGAAATGAATCAATTTTGTTGGAGTCGTAAACCCGGCCAACTCTCCGAGTTCTTTTATATATTCATTCATTTTTTGATTTGAAATAACAGGTAAGGCCTTATCAATCGGATACGATTCGTATTTTTTCAATAAAGCGGTTGAGTATTCGTTTAATTCTATATATAACGGGTCAACCGTTTTTTGAGTGATAACGGAAATACGTTCTTTTTGTACGTCTGCTTTTGAAAGATTAAAAGCGTCCGAATAACGAAGCCCGGTAAAACAGCAAAAGCAAAATACATCCCGGACATGTTCCAAATAACGTTTTTTAGCGGGAAATTTCAAATTGTACAGTGTAATTAATTCATCCCATGTCAAATAAATAACAGCCTTATGGCTTCCATCCGAACCTTTTAGCTTAGGTTTGAATTTGATATGTTGATTGCCGGTATAATATCCTTCACCGGATGCCCAATATAAAAAATTACGAAATAAAGAAAGTATTTTTGAGATTGTTGTATTGCATAAATCACCGTTAAATAAATGATTCAAAAAGCTTATCATCATTTCCTTTGTAACATCATTGAAAGACAAATCCGGTTTGTATTCCATTAAAACGTTTTTGATTGATTGGTGACGGTTTTTATGCGATTTGCTCCATGAATTTAGTAAACTTTGTTCATTTATATATTTGTCGTATATATGGTAAAAATTAACAGGATTTGTTTCATCCTGTTTTGTTTCGCCCCGCTTTACCTCTTTGCCGAGAAAAATTTTGTGAGCGTCTTTTAATTCTGATTCGTTGGGCGTTCTGTTTTCCAATAATTCAAATTTGGTAAAAAATTCATCAATCCAAGTTTCGTTTTTCGCAATAGCCTTGTTTATTTCATTTGCCGATTGTTTGAATTTGTTTTTTGTTCCGGGAACGGCCCGCATTGTTTCTTTGTTCCATTTTTCTGGTTCGATACTGTAGCCTATCAACAGATCGGGTCGTTTCCCGGCATAGCTTACACGCATGCGAATTGACATACATCCTGCAATATCCCCCTTGACTTTATTGGGAAGCAAATCGAATTTTACCGAATGTTTCATCTTTTTAACATTTTACCGTGTCCGAGCAATAACCATTCGGAAGAAACGGAATGGAAATTACATAAATAATACAATGCTTCCGTTTCAACGGATTTATAACGGGATACTGTTTTTGAATTATGATTTATACCGTATGTAGCCCGCATTTCCCGATACCGCGGAGCGCTCAAACCATATTCGTTGCAAAACCCGGAAAGCGACTTTACCTGTCCGATTGATACAAGAAATCCTATTGCTTCAAAGAAGCGGCAATTTAACCCTTTTGCAATTTCGGTTAATTGTTTGGGATTTTTCATCGTAAAAATCGTTTAGCATTGCTTCAAATTCCGATTTCGGAACTATGGCCGTTCCTTTACCTTCCAAAAACGCCGCTTCTAAAGCATTAAATATACTTTGAGGCATAAACCGATAGTATTTATTTCCGTCGTAGTATTCCGATACGTTTATTTCGATTGTGTCCATTTCTTCGTTTTGCATAATTATATTATTGAATAATTATTTTTTCCCCATTTGCTACATAAATTCCTTTCGGTAATGTAAATATGTTTAACCCAATATTGATACTGAAATTGTATTTTATTCCTGTAATTGAATAAATATCAACATTTGTAAAAATATTGGATTGTATAATTATCGAATTTTCATAACCATAAATACTTAATTTATTATAATCAAGATTATTTGTTGAGGTATAGTCTATTTCAATTATATTTAAAAAATTTCTCCATCCTTCAGATTTATAATAGGCGTCATAAGAACCCTGTGGAATGTATAATATACAATCTATTGTATTTACGCCTTGAAAGTAAGCCGGATAAGGCGGCACTGAATTTTTGCAATATATTTCTTTAAGATTTTCACACCCATTAAAAGAATCAAATATCCTTTGAACATTTGACGGTATAACTATTGATGTTAACGAAGTGCATCCCGAAAAAGTCCCAATTAATACTGATATATTTTCTGGAATATTTACGGTTTTAAGATTTTCACATAATTCGAAAGCATAATCTCCTATTTCAGTCAAATCTTCCGGTATATAAATAGATTCTAAACTTATGCATCCGCTGAAAGAACAATCTCCTATTTTAACGTCTTGCGGAATAGAATATGTTGAAGATTTTGCGTTAGGGAATCGTATAAGAGTTTTTCCGTTTTTAGAATAAAGTACTCCATCTATACTTTTGAAATAACCATTTTCTTCCGGGACAATAAAATATTTAAGATTATTGCAAAACGAAAAAACTCTACCATTTCTTATTTCTTCAACATTTTTACCTAATATAACATATTCCAATGATTCGCATCCGCTGAATGCCTCAATATCTATTGAAAATGTATTATCGGGAATTTCAATTTTTTTCAAATTTATGCAATCGTAAAAAGCTTCCGCCCCAATTGATTTAAGTGTTTTTGGAAGCATAATCAATTCTAATTTTTCCAAATACGCAAACATACGCTGTCCTATTTCTAAATTAGAAGTATAATAATATGTTCTACCCCCACTTTTGTAGCTGCCGCCTTGCACTATCATCACATTTTCCATGTTCAAATTTGAAAGTTTGCCATTTGTAAAACCATCGAATTGAGAACCACCAGCCATTTGGCGTATAAAATTTATATCATCTCCGTTTAATTTTCCTGATAATGTTAAATCTGATATTTCATATTTTTCAGAATCATCAATTAGCATTGACAAGGTACCTGCATCTTCAACATTTATTATTTTTGTTTGCGCTTGGCTTGAAATGCAGCAAATTGCAGCAATATACGACAAAATAATCTTTTTCATATCGAATTTATTTTTTGTGATTTTAATTTTTCTAATTGTGAATAACTTAAATCAAATATATCTTGCATTCTAACATTAAATATCTCATCACTCCTATCTAAATAGCTTTTACGGCACATCCGAATAAATTGTTTTTGGCATATAGATTTTATTTCGTTATACCTGTATTTGTAAAAATCACCCTCTTTAATCCTAAAAAATAATTTTAATAATGCAATATTTTGTATTTCTTTTTCAGTAATTATATGTGTATTAACGACTATATCAATATACGAAAGAAGCAAATCCAATAAATCTGATTTAATATCCTTAATATTTTCTATTAGATATTCTTTCAATACGTTATCTAAATTTTCTTTGTTTAATTCATTTTTGCCTATCAGAATTGCGATAGATGTAACATAATTTTTAAAAGTTCTTCTTTCCAAAAGAACAGTAAATGCTTCTGAAAGGTCTAAATCATTGTATATCAAATCTGAAAATAAGTCTTCAGCCTCATTGTGAAATTCAGTAAAAGAATCTAAACATTCTTGGCAATTTTTTGCTGTCTTCTCAATAAATCCAGCATAATATTGTATTTGAGTAAATATGTTTTCCGTTTCAAAATCTTTCTCGGATTCCGATATTTGTCCTGCTATTTTTAATTTGTAATTTTCCAACAATTCTGCAACTATAAAATAAAGTCTTTCATTATATCGTTCTTTAACTTGTTGTAATTTTTCCTGTGCATCTTTTAGTTTGCAAGTTGCATTAGGGTAAAGTATTTCTGTTTCGATACAATTCTTTATCAAAACTTCCATGCTGGATTTAGTGCTTTCCAATAGAACCGGTTCTTTCACCGTTTCAAGTTGTGCATTAAGTTCATGTATTTTTTCAATATTTTCATATATCATATCACCGGCAGCTTTGTCCTTTGGGTCGTCTTTCCATATATTTTCCCATTCGCTGTAATCTTTCAATATATTATCATTTTGAATAGGAGCATTAAAATTTACTCTTTGATTTGGTCTTTCATTATTAGATATCACAATAATGCATAAAATTACAAATACGACTATAACAATGAAAATAACAATCATAATTTATTTAATTTTTCAAGTAACCCTATTAATCTGTCTATTTGCTCTTGACTTTTACTTAATTGGTCATCACTTGCTTTAAGCAAATCAAGAAACTTATCCGTTTGCGACTTGTTTACGGTAACATTATTACCCTGTATGTTATCACCTTCTACATTATTTTGATTTACCGTTGATTTTACCATATCCCCTTCACCTGTTTTGAGCCAATTAATATTTAGTTCCGGATAAGCAGTTTCAATTTTATTCAAACTTTTTAATGTAATATTATCTCCAAGTTTATCTACATATCCATTAGATAATCCTGCTTTTATTTCAAATTGTTTTTGTCCAATTTTCAAATAAGCTAAAAATTCAATTAATCTTTCCTTCATTTTTATTTCGTTTTGCCGAAATTAATCGGTATCTTTGCGAAAATTTAATTCAAATTGTTTATGTTTAGAATATTCAAATACATATTAGGACTTCAAATAGAAAATATTCTTTTAAAGCGCGCTATTAACGATGCTGCTGTGATGCTAAATAATCGTAAAAAACACTTTACCTTAAGTTATAACAACGAAGATATACATTTCCTATTCCAAGAGGTTTACAAAATTCTATCATCGCTTAACAAGCAAAATGAGATTAATAATGCCTAATATAGCACTAATAGCAACTAATATAGCACTCATTATTTTCCAAAATCTTATTTTCTTTTTATACTCTAATTCATTGTTTGACAATTCTAAATTCCTTATCTGTAACCTTTTTATTTCATCATCATTGATAGGATTATCCAAATTCAGATTTTCTGTATCCGATTAATCACATTTTCTCATAAAAAATATTTCACTATCACTCAATAAGTTATAAAATATTTACAATTTACGCCGAAAATAAACGGTAAAATATTTGTTTTTTGCCGAAATTAATCGGTATCTTTGCACAATATAAAATAACGTTCGCAAAGTTAATAAATATTTAGTTGTTGACAAATAGCGAAAAATACCTAAATATATGGATACGGTAGAAACGATAGAAGAAAAAAAAGAACTATCCTTCCAAAAAGGATGGTTCAAGGTCAGACAATGCGATGTGCCGGCAGTACGGATAAAATTAATGTCCGCGTTCGGTGTGACTACGCGGGTAGGATTCCTGAACCGGTTAAACGGAAATGTGAATCACACCGAAGAAGAAAGAAATGCTGTTGAAGAAATATTCAATAGCTATGGTATAACCGAAATCTGGGGAAAGCCATGAAAACGGATGCAACACTCACAAAACGGGAGGCCGAAATAGCCGAACTTTTGGCTTGGGGAGCAGCAAAAAAAGAGGTTGCCTGCACATTGTACATCTCTACACGCACGGTCGAAAATACCACCCGGAACATCTACGATAAAATCGGCATACAAAAAGCAACGGAGCTTTGCGTATGGTGGTTTTGCTCCAAGTGCGGCGTTTCTTGGGATTTATCGCCGGTAAAACGTACCGTAAGCATTATTGTTTTGTTTTTCTTCATACAAAGCAATGTTATTGAGGCAAACGAAAGTAAAAGGTATTTTCGGTCAAGGCCGAGATACGAAAGAATTGTTTGCCGCCGATTATACAGGGACGAGGATGTTAATGATTTTTTATTTGATTAAATATTAAATATTTATGAAAGAAATAATAAAAGAAATAATAAAGGAAACGGGATTGCGGAGTTTAACGGGAAAACAAAAAGCAATTTGCGCATATTTCATAGTTTCCTTTTGCATACTCGGAAGTTTAGTAACAGAAGAAACTACTATGAGGATAAGCATTTTAATTGTTTTGAATTTTGCAAATGCGGTAAGATTATTAAAAAAAGTACCGGTTCCCAAATGCGAATAATATGAAAGAACTTGAAATCAATCTAAATTTACCGTTGTGGCAGCTTACGGCCGGGCAGCTGTTGGATATTATATCTTACGGGACTCAAACGAAAATATCCGTGGAAGACCCGATAGTAAAGATAATAGACACGACCAAAGACGGCAAAAACTATGTTTACGGACTTGACGGCATTGCGAACTTATTCGGATGTTCAAAAACGACAGCCAATCGAATAAAGCAAAGCGGAAAGATTAATACGGCGCTTTATCAATACGGTAATACGATAATAGCAGATGCCGATAAGGCATTGGAATTGATAAAAGTTAACGGGAAACAGAGTAAAAAACAAAAAACTTTGAATAATAAATAATTATGGAAACATTAGAAAAAGCGAAGAAAATTGCACAAAAAAAAGAGATTGAAGAAATGGCGGAGTTGCTCATCAAACTGAAAGAATACAACACTCCGACAATTACCGAGAAGTTAAGAACACGATTATTCGGAAAAGAAGCAATAGATGACTACTCATTTTATGAGCTTAACTTTCGCAGAGAAAACGCAAAAACAAGAAAATTACATATAAAAGTTCTTTGCGATCATATCGTAGATGCGCTGATAATGTATTATTCATCAAAAATAGACGAATACGAATTAACAGACAAAATAAATTAGTATGAGTAAAAAAGTAACAATAAAACAAATAACCCTCGTAAATTTCAAAGGTATCAAAAGCCTTACCGTTAATTTCGGGCAGGTTACGGAAATCCGCGGGGCCAACGCTACCGGTAAAAGTACGATTGCCGACGCATTCAATTGGGTTCTTTTCGGCAAAGATGTCGCAGGAAACTCCGACAGTAAATTCGGTATTAAAACCGTTGATTTCACCGGAAAAGTAATCGAAAAACTAGACCACGAAGTAACGGCGATTTTGGATATTGACGGAGAAACCGCAGAACTCCGTCGCGTTTATTCCGAAGATTGGGTAACGCCGAGAGGAAAGGCCGAATCGGAACTCAAAGGACATACAACCTCGTATTTTTACAACGGAGTACCTTTAAAGGAAAGCGAGTACAAAATAAAGATAAACTCTATCATTGATGAAGATTTATTTCGTATGCTGACAAGTCCTCTTTACTTCCCTCGTTTGGATTGGCAGGTACAACGCGAAATACTTTTGAAAATTGCGGGCAACATAACTCTTGAAGAAATCGCCGCCGGACGTTCCGAATTTTCCGAATTGCTCGCTAAATTATCCGGTAAAAGTTTAGCGGAGATAAAAGCCGAAATTTCCGCACGGAAAAAGAAAATAAAAGAGGCTTTGGATTTAATACCCGCACGAATTGACGAAGTAACACGTGCCACGCCGGTCGCACCGGATTACAAAGCATTGGAAGCCGAAAAAACGGAAATCGAAAAAAGTATCGAAGCAACAGAAATGGCAATGAGAAATGCCGCCGAGTCAGCTCGAGCTGAATACGAAACGCAAGCGGAAATACAACGTGAAATTAATGCGCAAAAAAATATCCAATCACAGGTAATTTTTAACGCAATACAAAAGTCAAAAGAAGAATGGAATAACCGAAACGCAGCTGCGAACGAAGCGCGTGCGAAGCTTATATCACTTCAAAGGGAATCGGAAAGTACATTTGCTATGCGGTCAAGAGAAATAAATGCGCTTAAAAATGATATGGAAAGTAGAAAAAGCCGTTTAAAAGAAATTGAAAACCGAATCGAACTTAAACGCGCCGATTGGTTTTATCAAAATGCACTCCAATATGATCCGAGCAATTCAATTTGTCCCGCTTGCGGACAGGAATACCCGATAATGCAAGCGGAAGCCAAAAAAGAAGATTTCGAGAAACACAAAGCCGAATCGTTGAGGAAAATAACAGAAGAAGGTCAACAACTTACAGATGAAAAAGAAATTTTGACGGCGGATATTGAAGCAAATACAAAGCTGATAAGAGAATCGGAAAATATTACAGAAAAGGAAAAAAACGATTTCACGGAACAAATAAAAGCCTTACAGGCACAAACAGAAGCCAACCCGCAAGAGCCGTACATCGAGCCGACACCCGAAGAAATTCCGGAATATGTAAAAGCAACGGAACAAATAGATATTCTTTCAAAGCAATTGGAAACCGGACCGGCAACGGGAGACACAATCGAACTGACATCTAAAAAGAAAGAATTAACAGAACAATCAGACGAGATAAAAAGACAGCTCGGATTAAAGGCGATTATCGAAGCAAACGAGAACCGTAAAGCCGAATTATTGAGAGAAGAAAAGGATTTGGCCCGACAAAAAGCAGACCTCGAAAAACAGGAATTTACCGCCGATTCGCTCGTAAAAGAACAGATGAACGAGGTGGAACGCCGCGTAAATTTAAGATTCAAGTCGGTACGATTCAAAATGTATTCTCCTCAAATAAACGGCGGAGAAAAACCGGATTGTATTTTGATAGGCCCGGACGGCGCAAAATTCACGGATACAAATTCCGCCGAAAAAATCGCAATGGGATTAGACATTATCAATACTCTTTGCGAATTTAACGGAGTTTACGCCCCTGTTTTCATAGACAACGCCGAAGGAATAAACCGAATTTTTCCGGTTAATTCCCAACTCATCAAACTTATTGTAACACAGGATAAAGAATTAATAATCAAATAAATTTTTAGAGTTATGAATACAGAAAATCAATTGGCCGTAAAACAACAAAGCGAGCCGGTATTCAGTTTTTTCGACCCGGTACAGTTCGATACCATGCAACGAGTCTGCAAAATGTTTGCCAATTCCGAACTTGTCCCGGATATGTATAAAGTTACGGACAAAAACCCGATTGAGAAAGCAATGGCAAACTGCATGATTGCCGTTGAAATGGCGCAACGCATAGGCGCGTCTCCGTTGATGATTATGCAAAACATGGTCGTCATTTACGGCCGCCCTTCATGGTCGTCAAAATTTCTTGTTGCAACCGTAAACACTTGCGGACGATTTAACCCGTTGCAATACAGGTTTACCGAAAAGGGAATGCTCGGTAAAGTAGATTATACCGAGTATGAAAAAGTATGGATACCCGGAACAAACGGCGGAAAAGGGTATTACAAAACCAATGCAAAAACGGTAACATTTAACGGAAAAGAAATAACGGATATTGAATGTATCGCATTTACAACCGCCAAAGGTTCCGATAAAGTACTCGAATCCTCGCCCGTTTCCATTCGCTTAGCCGTTCAGGAAGGGTGGTACACAAAAGCTGGTTCTAAGTGGTTAACGATGACAAAGCAAATGTTAATGTACCGTGCCGCCTCGTTCTGGACAAATGCGTATGCTCCCGAACTTTCAATGGGTATGAAAACGGAAGATGAAGTCCGCGATATTACCGATGTCGAATACGAAGAAATAAAAGATGATGTTTCCTCAAAAGTTGCATCCGAAATAGCAGGCAACGCCAACGCCGGAAAACCGTTAAGTTTTGTCCAGGAAAACAGCGACAAAAATGAAAATATATCGGAAGTGGCAATGAATGAAGACGCGAGTAAACCCGGAGCGGAACAGCGGGAAAACGAACAGCCGACACAAGCGGCGGAGCAGCAAACGGGAACCGATAATAAATTACCGGGCTTTTGATATGATTTTGAAAGTATTAGGCAGCGGCAGCGCGGGTAATTGCTATATTTTGGAAAACAATAGCGAAGCCCTTATTTTGGAAGCCGGTATAAGGTTTTCGGAGGTAAAACGCGCACTGAACTATGATGTTAAAAAGATTGCCGGCTGCCTTGTTACTCACGAACATAAAGACCATGCCGGATACATTAACGAATTTTTAAAAGATGCCGTTACCGTTTTTGCTTCAAAAGGCACAATAAAGAACGCCTGTGTAAAAGGATTCCGGCTGCCGCTTACATTAACAGCCGGGAATCTTTTGAAAACGGGCGGTTTCAAAATTATACCTTTTGAAGCAAAGCACGACGCAGCCGAGCCTTTGGGATTTTTCATTAATCATGCGGAAACGGGCAATATCCTGTTTGCAACAGATACATACTATTTGCCCTGCACATTTGCCGGGTTAAATAACATATTAATAGAATGCAATTACCGGTCAGATATTTTGGAAGAAAAGAAGCGTAACGGTAGTATTTCATCAACGCAACGGAATCGAACGCTGCAATCGCACATGAGTTACGAAACTTGTTTGAAAACATTACTTGCAAACGATTTGTCCAAAGTAAATAATATCGTTTTAATACACCTTTCAACCGATAATTCAAACGCACTTGATTTTCAAGAAGGCATACGAAAAGCAACCGGGAAAACAACTCATATAGCCGATAAAGGAATAGTAATCAATTTTAATAAAACACCATTTTAGCTGTAAAAACGAATGTAAATATGTTGATAGTAAAAGAAGATAAAACAAGATAGCAGGTAAAAAAGTGATATGAAAGAAAGAATATACATATCAGGAGCCGTAAGCGGATTAGCGGTTGAAGAAGTAACAGCAAAATTCAACGAAGCCGAAAAGTATTTGACTCGGCGAGGATTTAGAGTTGTTTCCCCGTTAAAAACCGGAATTCCGTATAGCATACCTTGTGAAATTCATATCGCCATTAATATATTGTTATTAATCGGTTGCGACGCCGTTTATCTTTTACATGACTGGAAATATTCAAAAGGGGCTACTCTTGAAAAGAATATAGCTGAATTTACGGGTAAAAAAATAATTTACCAAGAAGCTCCCGTATTTGCAGAATTGAAACATGCCATATTCAAAGTAATGATGGTTTCATTTTATGAAATTTCAAGCAGAAACAGATCGAGAGATAACGTGTATGCAAGAATGATATATGCTTATTTTTGCATGGAAAAAGGAATATCGAATACAGATATTTCAAAAGAAATAAAACACGACTGCAGTACGATAAATTATTACATAAAAAAATATAAAGAAGATTACAAATATAATCCTAAATTTCGAGAAATTGCAAACCAGATAAAAAAAACTTTATCAAAGACTGATTTTTAATCTTAAACGTATTAATATAATACGAATTGAAAGATATAAAATTTGGTTATAAACTTTTAATAAAAAACAAAAATGGAAAAGACTATCGGTAAGGAGTATTCGAACAAGGCACAAAGAGAAGCCTATTTGAGAGACAATTGCGACAAGTCGGAAGAAAAGGGCTACATGAAGTCCTTCACTCCGGAAGAATTGCAGGAACACAAAGAAAATCTTGCGGAACTTTCGATTAAAATCGAACAGGTTGAAGACGAGAAGAAAGAATCGGTGAGATACTTCAAAGAAAAACTCGATTCGATGATAAAATCGAGGAAAGAAACGGTAAAAAATATTCGTGAAAAAAGCGAATATGTACGAGAAACATGCTACAAATTCGTTGACATGGAAGAAAGGCAGACGGGTTACTACAACTCCGAAGGAGATTTGATCGAACTCCGTCCTTCGAACGCGGATGAATTGCAGTTAAATGTATTCAATTTAAAAACGGGAACAAACAATTAAAATTCAAAGAAATGGAAACCGAAGACAAAAAATTCGTAATCAACATACCGGAAGGAACCTGCGGTTTCGAAGCGGTTATCCGGGAAGGCGAAGCGGTTAAACCGCTCGAACCGAAAGCGCCGGTAAAAACAGACCTGTCGGGCGTTATAGGCGCTCCGGTCGAGTATCTCGAAAAGAGAGTAAACACGAATCAATTCACGCAGGAACGCTCTCATTTAATCGTGGAACGCGAACAAATCACGCTGACGCTGATTATCAACGAGGACGACGATTACCTGCGCGGAAAGATAGAGGGAAAATTGGAATTTCATCCGAAATTCGAAGCATTCGGAATCAATACGGGAAAGATATGGGCGCCGTCCGAACTCGGAATGTTCTGTAAAATGAACCGTTCATTTTTCACGGACAAGGCCGTAAACATGAAGCTGGTGACCGACCTTATGAATTTTACGGCAATCGTCAATCATAAAATCGAGCAGGGAGTAAAGGAAAACGGCAATCAAACGGATAAGTTCGAGCAGACGGTAAATTCCAATCTGCCGGAAAAATTCACCATGACAATTCCGATTTTCAAAGGTATGCCTGCGGAGACGCTGGAAGTCGAAACCTTTGCGAAAATCAACGGAAGAGAGGTTTCATTCATGCTGATTTCGCCCGGAGCGAATCAGACGCTCGAAGAAATAAGAGACAAGGCGATTGACCGGCAATTGGAGCGGATACGCGAAATCGCTCCGAATATTGCAATCATAGAGAAATAATTTACGGATATTTTCAAGTGTGCATTTAATTGTTTTATTGATTTCTGCAATTTTTACTCAACACGTTTTACTTAACGCGGCTTACCCGGTTTGTGAAAACGGGGTAAGCAAAAAGGGAGCGTTCGGCCGGTCGGTCATCGGGTACAAAAGCGGGTTCGATTCCAGCGAACGCACAATCCGTTCGAAAATTGACGAACCGTCGGAGACGAATACAGATCAAGAAGGAAGCCCCGTGCGCACGGGGCTGAGATACGGAGTTTGCGGGCCGTGTCAATAAGAGGAAAAGGCATGACGGCTCGGAAAGACGAGCAAAACGGGGCGCTGGTGTAATTGGGCACGGCAGGATACGGTTCGAATCCGTAACGCTCCACGAATTTAACAAATAAGAGTTATGGAAACAATTATTAAATCGGCAAGCGTGAAAATCATGTTAAGTTATGATTATTCGCATTTTGAAACCGCAATGTCGGTAGATAACGAAAACGGATTATCAATGAAAGATATTGATAATGCCAGAAAGGATTGTCAGCGATTGTGCGATAAAGCCGTAGGGCAGTATAAGAAGGCAAAGGAAACGGCGGAATATCGTTCCACCGGTGAATTTGACATGAGAAATTTCGAAGCACAATGTAAACGTATTTCAGAAAAACCGGAATGTGAGAGAACGGTATTTGAAAAAGCGGTGCTCAAACAATATGAAGATGAAAATTGGAAGGCTCAATTTGATTACGTATATGATTACGATGATGACGAAAATTATTATTTGGATCTCCATACTCCGCAAAATTAAACTTTTGAGCCATAAATTTTAAAAATCCAAGAAACGCCGGGCGCGATACGGCGTCCGGCATTAAAGAAGACAATTAAAAATATTCGTATGAAAATAAAATTAAAACCGGATTATGTCAATGGCGAATTTGATACCGAAACAATGCAATTATACTGTATCAAAGGCAGAGGGAAACGGATTTCCGGAGCAGATGAAACGGATGCGGAATTATGTATCAAAGACGGAATGAATTTCGGCATTGCAAATATACACATGGGCGATTTAGAAAGTTCAAATGCCCTTTGTGAAGAAATAGTAAGGAGATTTAATGAGTTTCCCGAAGAATTAAAAAGGTAAGACAATGAAAACAATCGTAACATTCAGCGGAGGAAAAGACAGCCTCGCGTCGCTTCTTTGGATTCGGAATAATTTCACAAAGAATTTCACGACCGTATTTTGCGATACCGGTTGGGAAAGCCCGATAACTTATCAATACATCAACGAAATTGCCGACAAACTTCAACTCGACCTCGTAACATTGAAGTCAAAGAAATATGACGGAATGATAGATTTGGCAAGAAGTAAGAAGCGTTTCCCTTCCGTTAAAAGCCGTTTCTGCACGTCGGAACTCAAATCCATACCTGTGATTGATTACCTGCTGGATGTCGTAAAAGACGATTTCGTTTTTATACAGGGAATCAGAAAGGCGGAATCGAAAAGCCGGGCAAAAATGACATCACAATGTAATTATTTCAAGTACTATCTTGAAAACAGGATAACCGGGAACGGGAAGTCGGTACATGATACATACCGACGGAAAGAAGTGCTTGAATATTGCAACAGGTATGCAACGGATATATTGCGTCCCGTTTTCGATTGGACGGCGCAACAGGTTATTGATTATATCCTTGAAAACGGCTTGGAACCCAATCCGCTCTACAAAACGGGATTTAAGCGCGTAGGATGCTTTCCTTGTATTATGTCTGCAAATCCGGAAATTTACCGGATAACGCAACGATTTCCCGAACGGATTACCGAGATAGCGGAGTACGAAAAGAAAATAAAAAGCTCTTTTTTCGGCCCCGATTCGATACCGAGATACGCATACAAGGGAAGTTATCCGCTCATTACCGACGTGGCGAGATACGTTACGGACAAATACGCGGAAGGGACTTTGTTCGAGGAATACGCGGCAACAAGCTGCATGAGTTATTACGGACTTTGCGAATAAAACATAAGAAGATATGAAATCACAAAAAATGTTTATGGTTTTTGAGCCAAGCGGCAGGCCAAATTTTCTTACTATTCATTATCAGAAAAAGGATAGTATAAATAGAATTTGGGATAAAGAAGCTTGGAAAGAGTGTAAAAAATACGGTTGGTCTTGCCGTAAAGTAAAAGTAACAATCGAACAATATGGTTAAATAATTGATTGACATATAAATAAAAATATGAAAAGCGAAAGGTGCATGTTGTTAAATCCGATCAAACTGAATATCGGTGAAAGGGTGCAGAGCTTTTATTCGAAAATTCCCTGCGAATTAATCGAGATAAAGCGGGGCGTCGCCAAGATGAAAAACTTAACGACCGGCAAAACGGAATATCTGAACGCGGACAACAACCGGCATTTCGTTCGGGATAAACAGTTAAAACTTTTTTAAATAAATGAAAATAAAAATCGAAAGAGCAATCATTAAAGGGAAAGAGGAATTGACAATAA
>WRFZ01000148.1 GCA_009778655.1 Candidatus Azobacteroides sp. | reverse complement strand
AACGAAAAGAAATTCGAATGGGAATTCGGTTTGGAAAACAAATTCTTTAAAAACCGCTTGGGGTTCGAGTTGTCGTATTATACCAACAAGGTACAAGCTCAGATTTTATCGGTTACCATGCCTGCTTCTTCCGGAGGAACAAGTATAAAGCTGAATGTTGGCGATTTGAAAAACAGAGGAGTTGAACTGTCCTTGTATGGTACGCCTGTTGCAACCCGCGACTTGAGATGGGATTTGCGAGGCAACTTCGCATGGAATAAAAACACTGTAGCCAAATTAGCGGATGGAGTTAACCAGATAGAACATACCAACTGGGATAACGGTTCTGCTTTCCTCTATTCCAGAGTGGGTGAACCGGCGGGGGATATTTATGCCTTGGCGCCCAAGCAGGATGCCAATGGTAATTATATCATCCGAGACGACGGTTTTTACCAGTTAACCGACGAGTTAGTTAAAGTGGGAAACGCCTTGCCTAAAATGGTCGGAGGATTTGCCACTACTTTGGTGTATAAGAATGTAGCGCTCGACGTTTCGTTTGATTACCGTATCGGCGGCGCCGTAATGAATATGCCGTACCAATACATGATGGGACAAGGCGCCATTAAGGAAAGTTTGAAGTATCATGACGGCGAAAAGGCGGGTTTGACTTATTATTTTGACGCCACTCCCGATCGCAATGTGATTCCATTCACCGGCGCTCAAGGTCCGAACGGAGAACGGATTTATGACAATGGCATTATTCTGAATGGCGTTACAGCCGACGGAAAACCCAACACGCAAATGATTCCGGGCGACCAATGGCTTTATTATACTTACAATTGGGGCGGTTATGACCCGACCGACGTGACTTACTATTCTCACGGCGTATTTGACAATACTTATGTGAAATGCCGCGAGTTGTCTATCGCTTACAATATTCCTCGCTCGGCGCTTTCTAAAATCAATTGCAAGAGTTTGCAGTTATCGGTATTCGGACGTAATCTGTTCTATCTTTACAAGAACCTTCCCATGCTTGATGCCGAAGCTGCCGACGGAACAACTTGGATAACACAAGCGAGCATTGGCGGTTCTACGACTACCACCCGGTCAATCGGCGTTTCACTGCGTGCCAATTTCTAATTTTAATCATTATAAAAAAGAATAACATGAAAAGAATCTATTTATATTTTATTCTATCAGTTACGGCGCTTTCTTTCGCTTCCTGCGCCGACCACCAATATTCCGACAAATACAATGATCCGTCGAAAACCGACATAGTATATTGCGACAAGTTGATGACCGGAGTATTTTATACAGGACGGGTATATACATTCAACTCCTATTGGCGTATGTACACATGGGACAACACCGTCATCGGCGTCTATGCCCAGACGCTCGGGTTTACCAATTCGGCGGGTACACTCTATTCGGCGAACGACAGTTATGCCAATGACCGATGGATAAATTTCTACAATACGCTGACTCAGTTTCGCTTACTTCAGAGTATTTATGACGGACTAAACGAAAGCGATCAAAACACCTATAGATTATTTAAGGATTTGGCTGAAGTGTTTATTTATGACCATTTATCGCAGATCATAGATACTTTCGGCGACGCGCCGTTCGAGAAAGCCGGTTATCTTGCTATTATGGGCGATGTGGCCGATAGTTATCCTTCTTACGACAAAGCGACGGATTTATATACGATGATGCTTGACCGTTTGGGCGAACTTTATACGGACATACACAATTTGAATACCGACTTGGAAAATTTGCCTCTGACATTCAAAGCTTTGCCTAAACAAGACTTCATTAATTACGGTGATTTGAATAAATGGGAAAAATATTGCAATTCGCTTCGCTTGCGTCTTGCGGTCCGTGTGGCTTCGCAAGGCGACTTGTCAGCCAAAGGCAAACAAGTCGTAGCTGAAATCTTGAACGGCAATTATCCGCTCGTGTCCAACTTGGACGAGACAATCAAGTTAGACTCCAACGACCAAGATACCGGAGCCTTTTTCAATCCCGATGATATTCGTACCGGCTATATTGATCAAAGCCGCGCTTCGCAAGCCATGCTGGATGCATTGACTCTACTCGTTTCGGATGAAAACGACCCGCGGTTGCCCATTATGTATTCCAAAAATGCAGCCGGCCAATACAAAGGATTGTCTACTCGAGAAACGTATGCGGATCAACAGGTTAATACGGCGTTACCGGAATCGCAACGAGTATATTCGCGCATTGACTCTACGACCGTGATGTACAACACACAGTTCATCAGTCCGATTCTGACTGCCGCCGAAGTTGATTTTCTGAAAGCGGAAGCTTATCAAAACGGTTGGGCAAGCGGCGATGCCAAAACGGCTTTCGTTAACGGTATTCTCCATTCGGCGCAGTTCTACTTTGAGGAAAACGCCATCAGTCCAAGTACGTACGGAACAAAAATGAATATTCCGGCGGACGAGGTTATCACCGCTTACGCCGAAAAGGCGTGGGATGCCGCAACGAATAAAGAAGAAGCGATCATCACTCAGAAATGGCTGAACTTCGGTTTTATGCAACCCGTACAAGCTTGGAACGAAGTGCGCCGCACAGGGTATCCTCAGTTATATTTCCCCGACGACCCATTGGCGCAGCTATTGAAAACATTGCCGTCCCGCGTTCGTTATCCCGCTTCCGAACGCAGTAATAATACGGCCAATTACAATGCACAGGTACAAGCTATGGGCGGAACGGACGACCCTTATATCAAATTGTTCTGGGCAAAATAAACTGATTGTTTTGAAAAAAGAGAAGCTGTCTCAAAAATCTGTCATCCGGCGCTTTTGAGGCGGCTTCTTTTGTTTTTCACAAAAAAATATATAACTTTACATCAAATGCGGTGGTATTACAGCCCCTTCTCTTTCAGATGCAGTCACTCTTGTTAACGCATACAAAATGACGCTCAATCATATACCTTTATCCTATGTATTGGATTATTTTAAAATCGGAGTGAAAATTTCTAAAAAAGAACCGGGAAAAATTGATTTCAAGGAACAACAAACTACAGTGTCAATATCAGCAAATGGAACAAACGCATATACACCTCAAATATCTAATTAATACGAAAACAAAATCAATCATTTTAACTTTGCTTATCTTCATATTCTTATGTGAACACACTCAAGCACAAGATACGCTACCCTACCGCTCATTCAAATCATTTCACAATGATACGATCCGTTATTTGGATTATAATTTCACAATTCGCAACGACCAATATAACGACAAGACTGTAGGAGACCTTCTCCAAGATTTAGAACTGCCGGTGGTTTATGTTTGTAATCCAATCATGCAAATGAGTCCTAAGGAATCTAAAATCTATATAGTTACTATGGATTTAATAATTCGTTTGGTTGGAAATATAAATAATGATCATGATGATTCGAAAGACTATTACATCCGAATCGGGTTAAAAAACGCTATAGGTGCAGATGATTTTGTCGAAGCGCTTAGTTGTGACAAAAGAAATGACGGTCGAAATGGCCTTTATTATTGGACTCCTCAATTATATGAAGTATTAAAGAACTTTAAATTAGAAGGAATTGAAGCCAATAACAAATTATTTGCAGAACGTCGCAAAATATTAAAAAACTATTCGGAAGAAAATTGGAAGCAATTAAGGAAAATTATAGAAAATGAAAAAGCAAAGTGGCAAAAACGTATTAAAGCAGAAAAGCAATCAGTAAACAAATAAAATATTAATGGTATTTTAAAACACTAAGTTTCCGTCGAAATCACACAATTAGCGGTATCCGATACTCTTGTACCAATGCCTTATTGCGACCGGTATTTTTCTGCGTTCATATATAATGCTGACTTCAATATGACCTATCTTCCTATTTTATGCCGGTTGCCTTGCCAAGCAGAGAATCTACCGAAGATTGAAAACATTTTTCCATCTTCTGAAACCTATTGTTGTTTGGGAGATGCACTCTCTCTTTTCACTTTACTAAACTCGCAGCCGCAATAGGTTTGGTTGTAGAATCCGTTTTCTTGAAGTAAGATACGTCGCCGTTCGCTTAAGCCTTCTTTTCTCCAGTTTTTCTCCCAAAACCGGATTCCGGGAAATTGTCCGGCCGCCCAATGCCCGGCTTCGGCAATTTGTTCCAAACTTTTCCAACGGGAAGAAGCCAAAGTGGTAGCAAAAGTATCCAACCCTTTTTCAGCCGTCATACGAGCGGCGGCCGATAAACGCATTTTGAAACAGGAAAGACAACGTTTGCCGCGTTCCGGTTCATTCTCAAGACCGGCAACGGTTTGCAACCATTTTTCGTGGTCATAATCTCCATCTATGATTTCCAATCCCAACGACCGTGCATAGCGGATACATTCGTTTTTGCGTATTTCATATTCATTTTGAGGATAAATATTCGGATTGAAATAATACAAAACGGGACGAATTCCTTGTGCCGTCAAGTATTCAATAACGGCTGCAGAACAAGGCGCGCAACAGGTATGGAGTAACAGTTTCATAAGTAAAATGCAAAATTAATGCATTTAATTATGAAAAAACCATATTTTATATTAATTTTGATGTCAAATTTTATTTTTTACAACTAACTACTATGGATACAACAAAAATTAAGTCAAAATTCAACGAGCTATTCGGCGCAGACGGAACGCTTTACACCGCTCCGGGTCGAATCAACTTAATCGGCGAACATACCGATTACAACGGAGGCTTCGTTCTTCCGGGCGCTATAGATAAGGCCATGTATTGTATGATTCAACCCAACGGCGGCGAGCGAGTGAAAGCTTTTGCCCTTGATTTGAACGAATCTTCGGAATTTGGTCTGAAAACCGAAAAAGACAAACCGACGGAAGGATGGGCAAAGTATATTTTCGGCGTTTGTCGGGAAATGATTAAAAAAGGAAAAACGATACCCGGATTTAACATCGTAATTTCGGGAGATGTTCCTTTAGGCGCCGGCATGTCGTCGTCGGCTGCTTTGGAAAGCGCCGTAGGATTCGCTTTGAACGACCAATTCGGATTGGGTTTTACGCGCAAGGAAATAGCGTTAATGGGTCAAGCCACCGAACACAATTACGTAGGCGTAAAATGCGGCATCATGGATCAGTTTGTGTCTTGTCTGGGAAAAGAAGGTGCGTTGATCCGGTTGGATTGTCGTTCCTTAGAATACGAATATGTTCCGTTTAAACCTTTCGGCTACCAATTGGTTTTAATAAATACAGGCGTTTCTCACGAATTGGCTTCATCCGCTTATAACAAGCGTCGCGAATCCTGCGAAAGAGTAGTGGCGGAAATCGCTAAAACTCATCCGGAAGTTAAATTCCTTCGCGATGCCGATTTAAAGCAATTGAAAGAAGTAAAAAACAAAGTAAGCGCCGAAGATTACATGCGCGCCGAATTTGTGATTGAAGAAATTCAACGGCTGCTGGACACTTGCGAAGCGCTGAAAAAAAATGACTTCGAAACGGTCGGCAAAAAAATGTATGAAACGCATGAAGGTTTGAGCAAAAAATACGAAGTAAGCTGTCTCGAATTGGATTTTCTGAACGACCAAGCCAAACTACGGGGCGTAACCGGGTCGCGCGTAATGGGAGGAGGTTTCGGCGGTTGTACAATCAATTTGGTGAAAGACGAAAAAGCGAAAGACTTCGTGGAAAAAACATCGGAAGCGTATGAAAAGGCATTCGGCTTCCGACCGAAAGTGTATGATGTGGTAATTAAAGACGGAGCAAGGAAAATTACGAATTAAAAATCAATATAATACGTCATTCCGCGCTTGACGCGGGATTCCTTATTAACGAGGGATTGCGGGTCAAGCCTGTAATGATAAGCGATGAAAAAGTGCGGATGGAAAGAGGAAAGAAAAATCTCATCTTTTACATTGTCATGATTGCGCTCTTCGGCTCATTGATGTATATAATCGTTAAAGAAGGCGAACATCATCAAAAGACCGAAGCGGTTACAAGCATGGTCGGTAAACCCGGAAATCTGATGGAAGGATTGGATACGTTCACGAAGCTTTTTGTGGGACATATTCAATCCTCTTTCGGTATCCTTCTTTTGCAAATCATTATCATCCTTCTTTTTTGTCGTATTTTCGGCTATCTTTCCCGGTTAATTAAACAACCGACTGTCGTAGGAGAAATTCTGGCGGGTCTCGTATTGGGTCCGTCCATTCTCGGACATTATTTTCCTCAAGCGGCCGCTTTCCTTTTCCCTCCCGGTTCTCTGGGAAACATCACGCTCTTGAGCCAATTCGGACTGATTCTTTTTATGTTCGTCATCGGCATGGAATTAGACATTGAGCAAGTTCGTAAAAAACTGAAAGAAACAATTTTGATAAGTCATGTTTCCACCATTTTTCCTTTTTTTCTGGGAATATTAACCGCTTATTTTATCTATGATCAATATGCGTCAAGCCAAACCCCGTTTCTTTCGTTTGCATTATTCATAGGTATATCTATGAGTATTACGGCTTTTCCGGTATTGGCGCGAATTATTCAAGAAAGAGGACTCACCAAATCGCATTTAGGAACGATTTCTTTGGCCAGCGCGGCAAACGGAGACATTACCGCTTGGTGTCTGTTGGCGATTATTGTAGCTATCGCTCAAACAAACAGTATGTTGAGCGCTTTCTATAATATTCTTTTTTCGGTGGTTTACATGGTGGTCATGTTCTTGGTTGTTCGTCCTTTCCTTCGAATGGTCGGACAAATTTACCATAATGAAGAAGTAATTGATAGAGATTTAGTCGCTTTCATCTTTTTTGTCTTAATCATATCGTCATTCCTGACGGAGATATTGGGTTTACATGCTTTATTCGGCGCATTCATGGCCGGACTGATTATGCCCCCGGATATTAAATTTCGTAAGATTATGTCCGAAAAAGTAGAAGGAGTTTCGCTTTCGCTTTTTCTCCCTTTATTTTTCGTCTCCACCGGATTGAAAACAGAAATTGCTTTACTGAACACTCCGGAATTATGGTTCTTGTGCGGTCTGTTTATTTCGATTGCCATTTTCGGAAAATTCGGCAGTGCGACGTTGACTGCCAGATTTGTAGGCGAAAACTGGAAAAACAGCCTGTACATTGGCGCTTTGATGAATACGCGCGGATTGATGGAATTAATTATTCTTACCATCGGATACGAATTGCATATCTTGACGCCGACCATTTTTGCAATGTTGGTACTGATGACGCTCATCACCACGTTCATGACTGCTCCTTTATTGGAATTTATTCGCTTTTGCTTCCACTTTAAGGAAAAATTTACCGGAATAATCAAACCGGAACATGCCGAAGGCGTATTTAAAATCCTTATCTCTTTCGGCAGGGCGGGCAGCGGACAAACGCTGCTCAACGTTGCGCACCAAATGTTTGCTCAAGGTAAGAATAAACCGGAGGTAACTGCTCTGCATTTCACTACCAATACCGATGTGAATCCTTTGCAGCGGGAAAGCTTCGAAGCGGTAAGCTTCGGGCCGATTTTGGAAGAAGCCGAACATCTGGGCCTGCAAATTCAAACCCGGTATGAAATTTCGAACAATGTCGGGCAAGACATTACGAACCTTACCAATGAAGGCGACTACGATTTCTTGCTGGTAGGCGCCGGAATTACTTGGAGCAATCTGCCGAATGACATCGCTGCCAATCAATATTGGGATTTTAAGAAAAATCGTTATCTCAAACTTGAAACGTGGTTTTTACCGCGCGAATTGTTGAAAGATAAAACCAGAATGTTTATTGAGCAAACCCGATGTCCGGTAGGCGTTTTTATCAATCGTGATTTCGAACGGGCAGATAAAGCGCTCTTGGTCCTTGATTCTGAACAAGATTTACATCTTTTGCAATACGCACATAATTTATTAAAAACCACTAACGGATCAATCGCTATTCTTGACCGGACAAAGCTGGAGGATTTCGGTTATGAAAACATTAAACAACAGTTGGCGCTCTTTTTCGAATCCTTTCCAACGGCAAACCCTTTGTATGAAAACGATTTTACCGCTTCTCTTTTGAATCGCTACGATTTTATGTTGATAAGTTACGTTACTTGGAACAGCGTTTCGGAAAAATACAAGGAGGCGCTGCAATTGATGCCTTCAACGTTGATTATCAGTAAATAGGAATATTAAAAATATTGTGTAGCCGTATGATTGTTTTCAATATGGCGCACTAAATAAATCGTTTCGCCGTTTTCTTCGTATTTTGTAAAAAAGACATACCAAATTGTTCTTCTATTTTTCCGAAAACCGGAATAATACATATCTTTTCCGTATCTTTCAAAATACTTCGGCGCCGGTTTTTTCCAACGTCCGGGTAAGTTTTCTTCTATATCATCAAACAATTCTTTGACGTACTGTCGTGCGTTTTCTTCGAACTCGAAGTATTCTTCATTAAAAAGCGTATCTGCCAAAATATTGAAATATTCCCGGACTTCAGGTAAAAATACAACTTTCATCTTTTTGCAAACCGTTTTGATATATCCTCGCAGATACCCTCCAAAAGTTCGTCTTTTGTGATAGCTCTGTGCAAATCATCATCAGATTTTAGTACCTTTTGTTCATCAATAGCATCAATGGAACTGCATATCAAGTGAAACATATATTTTCCCCTTTTTATGCAAACGTCTTCGCTTACTGCTAAATCAAAAAATTTACTTTGATTGGTTTCAAATTCCGTACTGCTTATTACTGTCATGTCTATATCTTTTTTAATAACAGAAACAAAAATAAGAAAAAGTTTTCAATTTGTTATTCAAATTGCGAAAAAAGATTTTTGAAGGCAAACGAATAATACATATCTTCCCGGATTTTTATATTTCACTCATGTAAATCCGTATCGTCAGCGATATTTCTTACAAAAACTCGATCGTCTTCTCCAATTGATTAGTTCTTGAACCTTTAATCAAAATATGAAATCCGGAGAAATTTTCGGATTGAAGATAATCCAACAATTCCGGGGTATTCCGGAAAATCACTTGATTCGGGGCATTTGAACGGATATTTCGAAAATTCTCACCGCATAGAATCACCTTGTCAATTGCACTTTCGCTTAAGCGATCAACCAATTTTTGATGCTCTTCCGGAGCGTACTCTCCCAATTCTTTCATCTCTCCCAAGATCGCCATTTTGGGAGAAATTTTCAAATTTAAAAAATTATCCAATGCAACCTGCATGCTGCTCGGATTAGCGTTGTAAGCGTCAATAATTAAGTGATTTCTTTGGGTTTTCAGACTCTGCGAACGATTATTTGTGGGTGCATAATCGGCAAGCGCTTGATTCAGTTTTCCTTCTTCCACATTCCAATACATTGCCACACAAATTGCGGCCAAAACATTCTCGAAATTATAATTACCCACCAATTGCGTTTTTATTCGGGACATTGTACCCGGTTTACGTCGCCATTCCATTTCCAAGCCGGTTTCCGAATCTATAATTCGTCCTTGTACAAACGCTTCCGAAGAGGTTCCGTAAAAAATTCTATTTGTGTTTTCACTTCGCTCTTTCAAAATCGGATTATCAATATTTACAAAAATCGAACCTTTTTTTTCACGGATATAATCATACAACTCCGTTTTGGTGCGAACAACGCCTTCAAAAGAACCGAAACCTTCCAGATGCGCTTTCCCGACATTGGTAATCAGTCCGAAATCGGGGTCGGCGATACGGCAAAGCTCGCGAATCTCACCCGGATGGTTCGCTCCCATCTCGATAATCGCAAAACGATGTTCGGGTTTCAATCGGAGTAATGTTAAAGGGACACCGATGTGATTATTCAGATTTCCTTGTGTAAACAAAGTCGAATAGCAAGTTGATAATGCGGCGGCGACCAATTCTTTCGTCGTTGTTTTTCCGTTTGTTCCCGTAATGGCGATTACTTTAAGATTCAATTGTTTTCGGTGATAACTTGCCAAATCTTGCAAGGCTTGAAGCGTATTCTCTACACGAATAATCCGACTGTCTTGCGGTAACTCCGCTCGATCGCCGACAGCGTAAGCGGCTCCATTATGTAATGCTTGTTCGATATAATCGTTACCGTCAAATTTTTCGCCTTTCAATGCAAAAAACAGGGAACCGACCGGACAATTGCGGCTATCGGTAGTAACCATCGGATATTTCAAAAAAACGGAGTATAAATCGGCTGTATGCATTATGTTTAAAAAACTAAATAAAGAACAAAGATAAAGAATAGGTTTGATAACTCCTTCCAAAATGTTTACTTTTGCAGCATGAATAATCGAATTACTCCAATAACAGCCAACATAAAAGGAAATCTGATTGATTTTTCTTCTCCCAAAGTCATGGGTATTTTGAATATTACGCCCGACTCTTTTTTTGAAAAAAGCCGGAAACAAACGGAAAAAGAAATCATTGAACGAGTATGGCAAATAAAAGAAGAGGGTGCGGACATCATTGATGTCGGAGGATATTCTTCTCGGCCGTCGGCGACTTTCGTTGATGAGGAGGAAGAAATGCGCCGCTTGGACCATGGCTTGAAAATTCTGTTCGGAGAACTTCCCGATGCCGTTGTTTCGGTGGATACTTTCCGCTCGGAAGTTGCTCGCCGATGTGTGGAAAATTGGGGAGCAGCGATTATTAATGATATTTCCGCCGGCGAATCGGATGAAAATATGTTCGATACGGTTGCCCGTTTGCAAGTTCCCTATATCGTCATGCATATGATCGGGAATCCCCAAACCATGATGGAATATACGCGGTATAATAATCTTATGCAGGAAATTCTGTTGTATTTTGCGGAAAAAATCAATCAATTGCATCGGAAAGGGGTAAACGATATATGGATTGACCCCGGTTTCGGATTCAGTAAAACCACTCCTCAAAATTATGAGATTTTGGAGAAGTTAGAGGAATTTCATATCTTTGAACTGCCTGTCGTAGTCGGCTTTTCTCGAAAAACCCTGATTCGGGAAGTGCTTGGCGTTTCGGCCGATGACAGCTTAAACGGAACAACGGCTTTAAATATGTTCGCTTTAACCAAAGGCGCACATATTTTGAGGGTTCATGACGTAAAAGAAGCCGTGCAAACGGTTCAATTATTTAATCGGGTAAAATAACTTCCGGCTATTCACTAAATAATCCGAATGCGGCAAGAGCGCGACAGTTAACATTTTTTCCTCGTAAAAAATACAATTCTCAACACTTTTTACCGGAAAAAAATGTGATTTTTATTTGTTTTTCGTGGATAAAAGTGTATATTTGCCGATGATTTTCATTGATAAATATGTATAGAGAGAAGATTAAAGATTTAAAAGCGTGGAAATTAAATCCTAATAGAAAGCCTCTGATAATTCAAGGGGCAAGGCAAGTCGGAAAAACTTGGCTTATAAGAGAGTTTGGCAAAACCGAATTTAAGCAACTGATTTATGTAAATTTTGAGCATCAAGTAGAGCTTCAAAACTTGTTTTTGCAAGATTTGTATATTCCGAGAATCATCAGTGCGTTGGAAGCATTTACTCTCAAAAAAATCATTCCGGAAAATACATTGATTGCTTTTGATGAAATTCAATCGGCAGAAAAAGGGTTAACTTCATTAAAATATTTTTGCGAAAATGCTCCCGAATATTATGTTATTGCCTCCGACTCTCTTTTGGGGATGAATTTACATAATAAAGTTTCATTTCCTGTAGGTAAAGTTGATTTTTTGTATTTGTATCCTATGAACTTTTATGAATTTTTACTTGCATTGGGCGAAACCGGATTGGCAAAAATTTTGGAAGAAAAACAATGGGATATTTTATCGGTTTTTTCCAATAAATTCAAGGAATACCTTCGCTACTATTTTTATGTTGGCGGAATGCCCGAAGCGGTAGCCAAATTTGCCGAAAATCGCGATTGGAAGCGTGTCCGAGAGATACAAAATAACATTTTAACCACGTATGAAAGCGATTTTTCAAAACATGCTCCTATCCATGAAGTACCGCGAATCAATCTGGTTTGGCAGAGTATTCCCGCTCAACTTGGAAAGGAAAATAAAAAATTTATTTACGGAGTAATGCGCGAAGGAGCGAGAGCAAAAGATTTTGAAATGGCGATTCAATGGCTTACAAATTCGGAATTATTGCTCAAAACGCATAAAATTTCAAAACCTTCAATGCCGCTTATTGCTTATCAAGATATTTTTACATTTAAACTCTATCTCAATGATGTCGGTTTGCTTGCTGCAAAATTCGATTTGGACGTAAAAACAATTATTGGCGGCAGTGAAATATTCACGGAATTCAAAGGTTCACTCACAGAGCAATTCGTTATTCAGCAACTTACAAAAAGAAAAAATATGCCGATTTTTTATTGGACGAACGATAAGAGCACCGCCGAAGTAGATTTTGTTATTCAACACGAAGGCGAGATTATCCCCATCGAAGTAAAAGCATCTGAAAATCTGAAAGCAAAGAGTTTCAAACTTTTTTGTGAAAAATTCAAACCCGAAAATGCGATTCGTACCTCTTTATCCGATTATCGCAAAGAGTCGTGGTTGACCAATGTCCCGCTTTATATAATCGGGGATTACTTCACCTTAAATCACCTTCCGCCTCAATTCGAAATCGCGACCTAAATATTTTTCCCGCACAACGGGATTTTCCGCCAACTCTTCGGCGCTGCCTTGAAACAACACTTTTCCTTCAAACAAAAGGTAAGCGCGATCGGTTATACTCAAGGTTTCATGTACGTTATGGTCGGTAATCAGAATGCCGATATTTTTGAGTTTCAATTTTCCTACAATTTGTTGAATATCTTGAACGGCAATCGGATCAATGCCGGCAAAAGGTTCGTCGAGCATAATGAATTTCGGATCAATCGCCAGACAACGGGCGATTTCCACCCGTCGGCGTTCTCCTCCGGACAATTGGTCGCCCAAGTTTTTTCGGACTTTTTGAAGTCCGAACTCGGCAATCAGGCTTTCCAATTTTTCTTTTTGATACGTCTCCGTTTGTTTGGTCATCTCCAAAACGGCGCGAATATTGTCTTCAACCGACAATTTACGGAAAACGGAAGCTTCTTGCGCCAGATAACCGATTCCGTTTTGCGCCCGTTTATAAACCGGATATTGAGTAATATCCATATCTTCCAAGAAAATCTTTCCTTGATTCGGAGTGACCAATCCTACCGTCATATAAAAAGTGGTCGTTTTTCCGGCGCCGTTAGGACCCAACAAACCAACAATCTCTCCTTGCTTTACTTGAATCGAAACATGATTTACAACGGTGCGATTCCGGTACCTTTTTACCAAGTCTTCTGTACGAAGAATCATTTGTTCCATAAGACTTCACTCTTTTTTATCGCAAAAGTAGTAAAAAATCATTATACCTTGGTAAATGTCTTTGCGAAAAGTTATCCGAAAATCCGAGTCTTCGGGTGAAAATTGTGGTACCCGCAGACCCGTAAAAATACAAAGTAATGCACGGTATTTACATTTCCATTTTAACCATCATCAATCAAATTCAAAGTTATTAAATATCCAATTAATTATAGCGTATTCTGCTGTATCCGGCTCAATCTGACGTAAACGATTTATATTGATGAAAGAGCTAAAACTACCTCCATATTTTAAATTTCCTGTTTTTGATATACTGAAATTGTAATTTTTTGAATGAGGTAATATCAAAACTGCAATTTCACCTTGCCTTGAACCCGGTTGCATTTAATTGTTGAATCTACCATTATAACCATTTACAAAAACATTTTTTCTTTTCGGCGAAAAACAATAACTTTGCAGCAAAAAAAGATCTCATAACGTACAAAAACAATGCATAAATTCGGTCAATATGTAATTCTGATGCTGCGGACACTCACTGCTCCGGAGCGATGGAGCGTATTTTTTAAGCAAATGATGAAGGAAATATCCAAATTAGGCGTTGATTCGCTTTGGATTGTTATTTTCATTTCCATTTTCATCGGCGCCGTTATAACCATTCAGGTTTCATTAAATATTCAATCGCCTCTCATCCCCGATTTTACCGTCGGTTATATCGCAAGGGAAGTTATTTTGCTGGAATTTTCATCAACGATTATGTGTTTGATTTTAGCCGGAAAAGTCGGTTCGAATATTGCATCCGAATTAGGAACCATGCGTATTACCGAACAAATAGACGCTTTGGAAATTATGGGCGTCAACTCCGCGAATTATTTGATTCTTCCTAAAATGGTTGCATTTGTTATATTTATTCCCGTATTGGTAATCTTCAGCATGTTTTCCGGAATAATCGGCGGATACATTATAGCCACATTCACCGGCATCATAACGGTTGCCAAATACGAATACGGTCTGCGGTATTGGTTTGTTCCTTTTTACATCGGTTATTCCATTGTTAAGTCCATGATTTTTGCATTTATTATATCGTCAGTTGCTTCTTATTACGGTTATTATGTCAAAGGAGGCGCTTTGCAGGTGGGAAAAGCCAGCACGGATTCCGTAGTAATGAGCAGCGTTCTGATTTTAACTTTCGACTTGATAATAACCCAATTAATGCTTGCCAAATGATTGAAGTGAAAGACATATACAAATCGTTTGATAATAAAGCCGTTTTAAAAGACATTTCAACGATTTTCGATAAAGGGAAAACGAACTTAATTATCGGGCGAAGCGGTTCGGGGAAAACGGTTTTGATGAAAACATTAATCGGATTAATACGCCCGGAGTCCGGAGAAATCCGCTATGACAATCGGAACCTTATATCCATGAATAAAAACGAATTGAAAAACCTTCGTCGAGAAATGGGTATGATGTTCCAAGGTTCCGCCCTGTTCGATTCGATGACAGTCTTGGAAAACGTGACGTTTCCGTTAACCATGTTTACGAAAGACAGTAAAAAAGACCGGGAAAAGCGAGCCAAATTTTGTTTGGAAAGAGTCAATTTGGCAGACGCCGACGATATGTATCCGGGTGAAATCAGCGGAGGAATGATGAAACGTGTAGCCATTGCTCGCGCCATCGCCTTGAATCCGGACTATCTTTTTTGCGATGAACCCAATTCGGGCTTGGATCCGAAAACCGCATTATTAATTGACGAATTAATTCATGATATAACGAAAGAATATAAAATCACTACGGTAATTAATACGCACGATATGAATTCCGTAATGAATATCGGAGAAAAAATCATCTTCATTTTCGAAGGTGAAAAAGCTTGGGAAGGAACCAAAGATGAAATCATGTCATCAACCAACGAAAAACTGAACGATTTTGTTTTTGCTTCCGATTTATTCAAAAAAGTAAAAAAAGTAGAAAATTTACTCAATGAAGAAGGTTAATTCAATTCTGTCTCTTTTGATTGTATTGCTCTTGCTTAGCGCATGCGCAAGAAAACAATATGCAATGAAGAGCGCCAACGGTTATTTAGTGGAAATGAATAACCGTTTCGATGATCACCCCGACCCGGCAATGCTTTCCTTCGTCCAATCGTATAAGAGCCGGTTGGATGCGGAAATGAATGAAGTCATCGGTGAAGCGGCGCAAACATTAACGAAAACCGGGACGCAAAGCGTATTGGCAAATTTCACGGCCGATGCTATGCTGGAATACGCAACCGGTTTGTGCGGAACGGTTGATTTTGCCGTGATAAACAACGGCGGACTTCGGATGATTCTCAATCAAGGCGCTGTTACGGTTGGCAATATGTATGAAATCTACGCATTCGAAAATCGTCTGGTTTTACTTGAACTGCCGGGAAAAGCCGTAAAGCAATTATTTGACGGTTTTGCCCAAAGTCAAAAATCCGCGCAAGGTTTTTCGAAAAGCGTCCGATTGACGCTCAAGAATAATGCAATAGAATCGCTGACAATCGGCGGCAAGCCTTTGGATGAAAACGCAACTTACAAGGTCGTAACCGTGGATTATTTGGCGGAAGGAAACAGCGGAATGGAAGCGTTTACACAAGCAACGCGCTATACCGATTTAAATACAACTTTACGCAATGCGATGATAGAGTACGTTAAAAAATTAACAGCCGAAAATAAAAAAATCTATGCGGAACTTGATGACAGAATCGAAATTAAGGAATAAATTATTCCTGTTTTTACTTGTTATTCCCTTTTTACTCAGCGCTCAAGAAAAATCGCTGGTGATATTGCATTTCAACGATACGCACAGTTGGATCGAACCGCTGCCGCTCAATGATACGCGAGAATCGGATAAAGGAGGCGTTGTTCGTCAAGCTTCTTATATTCAAGAAGTACGAAAAGAAACAAAAAACTTATTCATTTTCCACAGCGGCGATCTGGTACAAGGAACGCCTTATTTTAATTTGTTCGGAGGAGAAGTGGAAATCGCGGTCGCCAACCGGTTGAAAACGGATGCTTCCTGTTTGGGAAATCATGAATTTGACAACGGATTGGATTTTTTGGCAAAAATGATACGTCGGGCTTCCTTTCCCTTCATTACCACCAATTTTGATTTCACCGGAACGCCGATAGAAGGACTGACCAAAAAATACCTTATTCTGAAACGCAACGGACTGAAAATCGGAATTATCGGATTAACAATTGATCCTGATAATTTAGTGGCAAAGAAAAATTATAAAGGAGTGAAATACCTCGATCCGCTTGAATCGGCCAATCGGACGGCAGACTTTCTGAAAAACGAGAAAAAATGCGATTTGGTAATCTGCTTATCCCATTTGGGTTATTATCCCAATGAAGACCATTTCGGCGATATTACTTTGGCAAAAAACAGTCGAAACATTGACATTATTTTAGGAGGACATACTCATACTTTTTTACAACAACCCGACCGTCGGACAAACCTCGACGGCAAAGAAGTGATTATTCAACAGACGGGAGCTTACGGCATCAATATCGGACGAATGGATGTTGTATTGGAAAGAAAAAAATGAAGCGTTCCATTGTAATCGGTTTTCTGTTTTTACTGCTGACCGGCGCTTTCGCATCGGCGCAAAGACTTCCGAACCTGTATCAAAGAGCAGATCAACAGAAAATGAATCAATGGGTTGATTCCGTTTTCGATTCGATGACGTTGGATGAACAGATAGGACAATTGATTGTACTGAAAGCCGATCCGGGCGCTTCGTATCGAACATCCGTAATAAAGAACATTAAAGAATACAACGTGGGCGGTATTCTCTTTACCGGCGGAGATTTATTCGACCAAGCCGAAAGTACGAATATCTATCAAGAAACGTCTCGCATTCCGTTGTGGGTAACCTTCGACGGCGAATGGGGCTTGTCCATGCGACTCAAAGACACCCCCAATTTTCCCAGAAATATGACGCTGGGCGCTATCGCCAACAACGATCTCATTCGGTTGTATGGAGAAGAAATGGGACGGGAATGTCGCGAACTGGGCATTCACGTTAACTTTGCTCCGGTATTGGATGTAAACGACAACCCTTCCAATCCGGTCATCGGAAACCGTTCGTTCGGGGAAAATCAGCAGGCGGTTTCGGAAAAGGGAATCGCTTACGCCAAAGGATTGGAAAGCCGGAATATCATTTCCGTAGGGAAGCATTTTCCGGGTCATGGCAATACTTCCGAAGATTCCCACAAAACCTTGCCGGTTGTAAAACTGTCCGAAACTCATCTGGAACAAGTTGAACTCTACCCTTTTGCACATTTTATTCAAGAAGGTTTTACCGGAATCATGACCGGTCATTTATCCGTTCCGGCTTTGGATAATTCATTCGATTTAGCCGCTTCTCTATCGCCGGAAATTGTAACCGGCTTGTTAAAAAACAAATGGGGATTTACCGGATTAACTTTTACCGACGCTTTGGAAATGAAAGGCGCCGTTTCCAAAACCGGGAATACTTGCGTTCAAGCTTTATTGGCCGGAAACGATGTATTGGTAGCTCCGGGACGTCTCGCTTCCGATTTTACGGAAATAAAAAAATCGGTGGAATCCGGCGTCTTGAACCGTTCCGTTATTGAGGACGCTTGCCGAAAAATACTTCAATATAAATACATTACCGGATTAAACCAATACAAGCCGATTGAGATGAAAGGGCTTAAACAGCGCATTTATACGGATTATACCGAATGGCTGATTCAAAAGCTGAACAACGAAGCGGTTACCCTCCTTAAAAACAATAATAACGTTATTCCGATTAAAGAATCGGATAAAAATAAAACAGCGGTTCTCTCCATCGGAGTAAATGAAGAACCGGCATTTGCGCAAAGAATGGCTTTGTACGATACATTCGATTTTTTCCGATTGGACGTCAACGCCGCTCCGGATGAAATCGAACAGGTATTTACACAATTAAAAAACTATTCTCGAATCATTTGCGGCATCCATACCGAACGTATGAATGATTTTCCGGAGCTTCAATCATTGGCAAAAGAAAAAGAAGTGCATTTGTGTTTTTTCACTACTCCTTATACGCTTTGCCGGTATGAAAAAAGTATTGCGTCTGCTCAATCGGTATTGTCGGCCTACGAGAATACGCCGAACGCTCAAAATGCGGCAGCCGAAGTTCTGATGGGGGGGATTCCGGCAAAAGGAAAATTACCGGTAACCGTTTCCGGAATATTCGAATACGGTACGGGATTGAAAACGAATAAAGTGCGACTATCCTACCAAAAGCCGCAAGAAGTGAATATGGACGGGAATACACTAAAAAAAATCGCTTCAATTGTTAACGAAGGGATTAAAAACCAAGCTTTTCCCGGCTGCCAAATTCTGATCGCTAAAGACGGCGTGGTCGTTTACAATCAATCGTTCGGCTTTTTTGATTATGCCAATACACATGCCGTACAAAATTCCGATGTCTATGATTTGGCATCCGTGACCAAAACATTGGCTACGCTTCCGGCGGTCATGAAATTAACGGACACGAAAAAAATCGCTCTATCCGATAAAATCAGTCAATTTGTTCCCGAATTAAAAAACACGAATAAACAGAATTTAACGATACGAAACGCCTTATTTCACGAAACCGGTTTACCGGCTTCCCTTCCTTTCTATAAACTGTTGATTGATGAAAACAGCTATACCGGGCCTCTCTCTTCCGGACGGCGAAATCTCACGTACCGTACCGTGTATGATACCAACGTGTATATGCGTACCGATTTTGAATTTTATCCCTCCAAGGTTTCAAAAACGCCTCAACCCGGTATTTCCAAACAAGTTGCCGAAAATTTTTATATTACGGACGGATTTTCACAGGAAATTCTGAATGAAATTGTCAAAACCCCCTTGAATAAAAAAAAGGGATATTTGTACAGCGATTTAAACTTCGTTTTATTGCAAAAAGTGATAGAAAACTGTACGGGGCAACCGTTAAATAAATTCTTGGAAGCTAACTTTTACAGACGATTAGGTGCTTACTCGACTTGTTTTCTCCCTTTGCAAAGGATAGACAAACAGGCAATTGCTCCGACGGAAAACGACGAATTTTTAAGGAATCAAATTCTGATCGGTTATACGCATGATGAAACGGCTGCTCTTATGGGCGGAGTATCCGGGAACGCCGGTTTGTTTTCCAATGCCAATGATTTGGCAAAAATCTTGCAAATGTTTTTAAATTTCGGAGAATACGGCGGGGAACGTTACTTGAGTCAAGAAACCGTTCGAACATTTACTCAAACAAAAAGTCCCGTCAGTCGGCGGGGATTGGGATTTGATAAGCCCGATACGGTGCATCCCGAAAACAGTCCGACCGCAGCATCCGCTCCCGCTTCCGTTTACGGACACACGGGATTTACGGGAACCTGCTTTTGGGTTGACCCCGATAATCAACTGATTTATATATTTTTATCAAATCGCGTATATCCTTCGAGAACGCACAAACAATTGATGGAAATGAAAATTCGTCCTCGGATTCAAGATATTATTTACGAGGCGATTCAATAACCGGCGACTTATTGGCAGATTAGAATAGAGTGTGTCAAAAGTTTTTTGACACACTCCATTTTTTGATTATTCAATTACTTGGTTTATTAATGCTGTATGATAATCTGTCGTATTTCCGGCGTTTCACTCACTCCGTCATAAATATGTAAATAATAATTTCCACTTGGCAAACCGCTTACATTAAGCGTTATATTCTTATTTTTGGATAAAGTGCTTTGTCGTAACTGACCCAATACATCGTACAGGCGAACATCAAAGCTGGCGCTAACAGATACGCTTTTAGGCGCTGCTATTTCCGTACCCGTCATCAATTCAGATTGTTGCAAGTTTTCTTCTTGTTCGATGTTTAACAGATCACTGACAGGATTAGGATACACTGCATAAGAAATATGAGAAGGCGAACTAGCCGTAAAAATATACACATGGGTCGGAGTGGTTGATTCTCCACAATCATTAATTCCATAAGCGAATATGGAATATGTTCCGGTCTGGGAGAATTTAATAGTCAAAGAAGCCCCGTACGAGTCGGAAGCGGCGCCAGACGGAGGTCCCACATTCCATCGGTAGCTGCTTATACCGGAGGTTTGAGGTTGTAGTGTAGTAGAAGAATTAAGAGCTACCGAAGTATTGGGGTGAAATTCCGGAGATGTGAACTGCGAGATAACCAAATTATCCCGGGTAACGGAAATACCCGAAAATTCAGCTCGAATCCAAGCATTGCCACCCGTATTACCATTCGCACGGAATACGACGCTATTTCCGGAAGCGCTAACTAAGGTAATATTAGAACTACAGTACCAATCAATCAAAGCATTACTTGGAAATCCGGTCACCGAATAGGTAGTTCCCGACCCTGACGAGCAGATGAAAGTCGGACCGGAGATAACAGGGTTGAAATTACAAGTAGAACTGAGCCTTTTGCGAACCGTTGTTGTATTGTTGTATTTACAGGTCAATATTCCCACTTGTGTATTTACCGGAGAAACTATTGTAGCGCTTGTATTATCCGATGTTTTAATAGTGAATCCCGAAGAAACAGACCAAGTTAATGAATAATTTGACGGATTCTTAACTACTGAACTGCTCGTACCGCAAAACGATGAAACATTAGGATTAAAGTAAAACAGGGGACAAGTCAAGTGGGTATATAAAAATGATGCGGAGAAATTTAAACGCGTGTGCAACTCATTGGCAGAAGATGTAAAATATTGATCAAAGCCGGAAGCTCCGGTTGCAAAGAAATCTTCATTTTGCAGATTAACAGTAAGCTTGTCTTTCCAATTAGACAACGCTAAAGCGCTTACTGTGGGAACAAAGCAAAATTGCGGTTGTTGCACATATTGAGCCATTTTGTCGGATAATTCCATCATCGTATTTATATTGTATAATCCCCCCGGCGCGCCATCTATCGGAAGCATATCACTCGCGCTATTCATACTTTTTTGTGCAATATTTACGTTAACCGAAATGAGAAAGAGTAATTTTTTTTTAATGAAAACTCTTCCCTCATAAATTTTACTGTTTTTTTTATTCGGTAACGCGTTGGCAAATGATGTCGCATTTAATTGTGTATTCCCCGGAATAACATTGATTATCAATTGAGGATAGTTGGTTAATAAAGCTACGCCGCTTAATCCGCCGAATATTGCATTCACGGCCCCCAGCCACCCCTTTAACGTATAAGATTCATTCATTTTAATAAGTTCCCGCTCCGGAGCGAATACCATGGAAGCTTGTCCGCTGCCATCTGCAATGGCTATGTTTTGGCATTGCTGCGGAAACCCCAAAGCATCGTATTCCTGCATAAATGCGGTATATTCTGAATTATCATAAGTTAAATCTTTAGTTACCTGATAGATTAACATTTGTTTGGCTGCTTTGCTGTTCAGAAGGTTAACGGCTCCTTTTAAATCACTGAAAATATCGGCTGCAGACAACACTTTGATAAAAAACACCCTCAAGTCCAATTCTTGGAGGTGACGAACCATTGCCTGTACACTTACCGGTACGTTTGCTCCTTTATGAGGAGCATCTACCGAAATAAATTTCCAAGTCTGGTGGTCCTTCCCCGCTACTTCCATGGTGCGCAAGGCATATCGGGCAACCAATCCGCCCATGCTCAGTCCCATCACTACATTGGGCTGCCCGCTTGTTTTATGTGCATTTACCCAGTTGATAGCTTCTTCAAATAACTTGGCATTGCGACGAATATCGTCTGTTCCGTTATTGTAATCTACATAGACAATGTCGTATTGACTGAGATTAATATTGTCCTTTAGGTTGCCACCGGAATAAGTAAGGTCAATTATGCCATAGTCTGTACTTGGATAAATTGCTGTTAAAAAGTTATTTATATCTGTATTTTTCATACCCGGAATTATCCGAGAGGCATCAAAGCCTTCGGCAATGATGAGTGGTTTGCGCAATTGTTTGGTTGTATTGGCTGAAGCATAAACAATTTGGATTTTTCCGCCCGAATGCAAGGAGGATGCGGCTATGATAACCGAATCCGGTGTGGCGCTGTATGTCCCGCTTCGGAATATAGTCCCGCCATCAACCCTAACATTTGTTCGGCTGATATAACTGCTCCCGTCGGTATAGGTCAGCGGAAATAAATGGTTTTTTGTCCTTCCTTACTGAAGGTATAGCTGACTGCAGCCTCCCAAGAGGCCGCTTTATAACCGCTTTCATTATTGAAATTGATTTCTAATTTTTGAACCGTTTTACCGCTGTTTGAAAACCACAACGATTGCTTAAAGACAAAGGAAGCGGTAAGCGAATTAAAATAAAGCGATTGCGGCGCTACGGCAAACAATTGTTTGGTAAGGTAAGGCGATGCGGCGCCCGGCACTTCCACAATCTGGTTGTTTACCACTTGCAGCAACTTTAATGAAACGGCATTGTCATTCAACTTATTGTATTGAAAATGCATCATTGCAAGCGGAACCGGGTTACCGGGAGCATTGTCAATAGCGGTGAATACGGTTTCGGGCAAGGTCAGGTTTGCGTTGTTATTGATCTTTGAGCTGAAGATTCCGCCATACAGCATTTTCCATGTATCCATACTTACATAATGCTGTCGGCGGGAACGCCGTTGAAAGATTCAAGGTCAACCGCCTGCACTCCGTAGTCAGCGAGCAAGCCAGTCGTGATTTTACTTTTATCTACCTTCTGAAAGATAGTGTTCATGGCATCCGTATAGACTTGATCGGCATCTTGCGCCATCATATTTCCGACACTGATTACCGAAAATAAAAAAATAAGAAATACTTTTGTTTTCATTGTTTTGTTTTTTATTCGTTAATAACATCTAATTTAAGATCGAAACGACCCTGTGTAATTTGTTTTATTTCAGTTGAATCCATAATATTGAAATCCGAATCGGTACATCTTCCTGCAAATTCAAATCTTCCGCTAACGATTTTGTTTAAAGTATCCAGTTTCGTAATAGTGCATATTCCATTATCAGAAGTTGAATAAGTCGGACACTCTTCTCTTACAGCAGGAATATAGTTTGCAAAATAGACTTTTTGCGTACTGTTTTGTTGAAGGGAATCAATACCTATGCGTATGACTGCTCCCGGAGTTCCATTCATTTTCCCCCAAACTACTATACCTAATTTATCGGATACTGTGTAATATTCGGCAATAATTACCGGCTGCATCCAAATAGCACAGCATCCTCCCACAAACAATTCGCCGTCAATCAGACATCCGAAAGTGTTCTTTCCGGTTTGGGTTTCGGGAGGCATTTCGTTGAAATTTTTTTTCTCGCAAGAAGAAAAACTTATCATTCCTGCAAGAAATGAAATAAGAAAAATCAGTTTTGTTTCCATATATTTGTTATTTAAAAGTGAATTTACTTTCTACTATCACGTTATTAGTAATATATCGCTTCCGTTTTATCCGTGGCAAAGTCACGCAGTGACTGCACTTTATTAACCGTAGATGAAATCTACGGAAACGAGCGATATGCACTCTCACTCCAAGTCACGCAGGGACACTTTGTCGTTGACACGGCATTAGTTATATCACAATTAGAATCACGTTAATACTTTGCCACAGAGCATTTTGGGTAGAATTTTCTCTTGGAGTATCTACTTCAATCGCTATGCTACCCGCAGCTTAATCATTTATTTTTCCATAAGCTCCCGGAGACTTTCTTTCTTGCATGAAGACGGATTTATTATCTATGCCTAAAACAGGAAAAGAATGATTAATTTTGTCTTCATAATCTATAACCTTTTAGATTGTTAAAAAAAATTTCATATTTGTTGATAAACTTTTATAAATGGCATTTCATATAATATAACAACACAAAAAATAACAAAATATTATATAATTTTAAAAATATTTTTTATTTTTTCACATAACGTTAGACACCATTGGATAAAAACGCATTTCCTATACGGAAATTAACGGACTATCAATAAACGATAATTATTTTTTATATTCGTTTTCCAAAAAAACAAAGTTTGGCATAATATTTGTTTTTAATAAATGCATATAGGCATTACTTCCTCCTTATGATGTGTATTGAGGCGGTCAAATTAAAGATTATCTCTTCTTGTTGTTGCTTGTGAAAGTTGTATCAAGATTTTCAATATTAGTTACAGAGTGTGTGAATGA
>WRFZ01000147.1 GCA_009778655.1 Candidatus Azobacteroides sp. | reverse complement strand
AGTTTATTATTTTTTGTTCGAAAGAAAATTGTAACATAAAGGGTTGTAATGTTTTCACGATGAAAGCATTTACTTCGGGATTGCAAGTAACCGAAGGAAAAAAAGTACATCCTACGCAAAAGCCGGTGGGACTGTTCGAAAAATTCATACTCGATTCGACAAGTGAAGGAGACACGGTATTGGACTGCTTCATGGGAAGCGGAACGCTTGCAATCGCGGCAATAAAAACGAAACGCAATTACATCGGCTTTGAAATACAGGAGAAGTACTGCAAGATAGCGCAAGACAGGATTAACAAATTCACCGGCGATTTTCATTCGAAGATTGAGAATTTCAATAATGATATTAATCTGTTTACACAAATTTCGGATAAATAATATTAAAGTGAAAAAATAAGTATCTTATAAAATGAGTTTTTAAAAAACTCAAAACGAATTTATTTTACTCTAAATGTGCTATCTTTGCAATATAATTCGTTTATTATGGACAGTTCGAATTTTGAAAATAAAAAACTCACCGGAAAAGAAGAGCGTTTTTGTCAGGAGTATGTTATGTGGTTAAATGCAACAAAGGCTGCTGTAAACGCGGGATATTCGGAAAAATCGGCAAGAATGGCCGGCAGTCGTTTGATGACAAACGATAACATAAAAAAACGAATCGAGCATTTAAAGAATAACTTGGCTGAAACTTCCGCCATTTCGGCCTTGCGGATTTCAAAGGAACATGAAAAAATCGCTTTTATGGATGCAGGTCAAATCAGAGACGGATGGATGACATTAAAAGATTTTGAAAGTTTAACTGAAAGTAGGAAAGCGTGCATACAGGAAATAACGACAAAACAAGTCACAAAAAACGGAGACAACGGAGAAGTTGTTGTCGAGGAATGGGTAAAGTTAAAATTATACGATAAGCAAAAATCACTTGACAGCCTTTCGAGAATGCTCGGCTATGATGCTCCGAAGAAATTGGATATTGATACAGACAAGGTAATAAATATAACATTTGACTTATGAATTTGGAATGTCATTACACAAGGCCGGAAAAAATAAAAAAATACAAAAAGCAGGCGGAATTTATTGATTGTCCGAAACGCTTTACGATTGTCGAGGCTACAACAAAGGCGGGAAAAACCGTCGGATGTCTCGTTTGGCTTCTCGAAGAGGCGTTGCACGGAAAAGACGGCGATGTTTGCTGGTGGGTAGCTCCCACTTTCACGATAGCAAAGATAGCGTTTCGAAGGATGAAGCGTTATATTCAGCCTCTCGGTCTGTATGAAGAAAACAAGAGCGAATTGGTATTGACATTAATAAACGGCGTTTCGATTTTTTTCAAAGGAGCGGACAATCCGGATTCGCTGTTCGGTGAAGATGTGATTGCGGCGGTTTTGGATGAATCAACGAGAATGAAAGAGGATGCTTGGGTCGCCGTATTCACCACTTTGAGCGCAACGGAAGGGAGATGTAAGATAATCGGGAACGTGAAAGGAACGGGAAATTGGGCGTACAGACTCGCGCGTGATACGGAATCCGGAAACAAGGCGGATTGGGCTTATTTTAAAATAACCGCAGCCGATGCCGTTAAAGCCGGATTAATGAAACAAAGAGTGGTTGACGAAGCCGAAAAAACCCTTCAGAGAGGCGTGTTTCTTGAACTGTATTACGGAATCCCGTTTGAAAATTCATCGGACAAGTTTTGTTATTCGTTTGACGAGAAAAAACACGTCAAATCCTGCGTTTGGAAAAGCGACGAAATCACCTATCTGTCATTCGATTTTAACGTTAACCCGGTAACGTGTATGATTATACAGGATTATGGCAATATTATTCGCGTTCCGGAAGTGATTCAACTCGAAAACAGCAATATTTACCGTCTTTGCGATGCGATTAAGATAAAATACCCGAATGCTTATTTTCTCGTAACGGGCGATGCGTCCGGGAAAAACAAATCAACATTAAATCCGGATAATATGAATAATTTCGATGTGATTAAGAGTATATTGGGATTGTCGAAAGGACAAATGCAATATGCGGCATCCAATCCCAAGTTAGACGAAAATCAAATACTTGTCAATGCTGTTCTCGAACATCACCCGGTGGAAATAGACCCGGATAAGTCGCAACGATTAATTAACGACTGTAAGTTCGTGGAGATGAGAGCCGACAAAACGATAAAAAAAGGAGACAGAGACGACCCGAATCAGCAGGCCGACGCATTGGATTGTTTCAGATACTTTTTAAACAGGTATTATCGTAATTTCATGAAATACATTACTAAAAACGAATAATTTTAATTCCAAATGATTATCTTTGCGGTATGGAAAAACTGATACTTACGTCTCTTATAATCAGTTTGTGCACGGTCGGAATATATGCCGGCACATGGAATAAAATGATACTTCATATACCGGCGACACGGATTAAACGCAAACTTCCGGTATGGTTATATAAACCGTTATGCGGATGCCTTATCTGCATGTCATCCGTGTACGGTTGTCTGTTTTGGTTTATTTTCAGAACATTTACTATACTTTATTTGCCGGTGGTCATCCTTACGGTTGCCGGGATAAACACCCTTATAACCGCAATCATATCAAATATAATTCCCGATGAAGAAGTCTAATTTTAATTACGAATATGCGATAATTTACGAAAAGGAATGAAAGAATTATTAATTGAAAACGGATGGATTCACTACTCAACCGGCTGCCCCTGTCAATCGTTGCCTAAATATTATAAGCATCCGGATTATCCGGATTACAGAATAGTAACCAAAGGCGGATTCGGTATCATCAAGAAAAACGGAGTCGAGATATTCAGAACAAAAGATATTGAACAATTTAAGGCGAAATTGGAAGAACTTAAATTGACAATTTGATATTTTTTACAGGAGAAAATGCGATTTATGTAAAATAAGAAAACAAAATAAGATGATATAAAAATGAGCTTTTTAAGCAAAAATAAATTCAAGAATTGGAAAAAGAAGTTTCCCGAACAAAAATACATGATTGAGGAGGCGTTTTCAATCGGAGGACAAAAATATTATCAATTTACCGATGTTTTCAATCTTCCCGTCGAGCGCGGATTAACGGCGCTCATGGTATATGAGGAAACAAGGATGAAATGTTCCGTCGAATATCTTCAAAAGCATATCGAAGCGACAAGGAAAATATTACGCTCCGATAAAATAGATATTTTCCGAATCAATCAACTGAACGAGCAATTGAACGAGCGCGTTAATTTTGCTTTGGACATTGATTTGATTTATAAGCTCGCATCAGTCGTTTATTTCGACGAGAACGAAAACCCGTCACTGTACGACGGCGAGTATTGCAGAGAAAAAATCGGGTTTTGGAAGAAAAACAAAGAGGTCGCCGATTTTTTTTTGCAGCAGCCGTTGACGGAATTGCTTCCTTACTTGAAGAATGCAGATTTCAATTTAAACGAGTATTCGACAGCGAACGGGGAATTGAACAGGATACATTCGGAACGTCTGTCTATGTGACGTTGCAGAAGATAGCAAACGGATTTGAAGACCTCAAATCAATACTGACGGAAAAAGGAGCGGATTATAAAGATTTAACGATTTATGAATTTTTCATGAACTTAAACAAGGCGTTAAAGCCGAAAAAACAAGACAAAAATGGCTGACAGGGTATTAATCGAAGTGGTAAGTCAATCGGAAGGATTGGACGAAGCGAATGCCAAATTACAGCAACTGACTCAAAGAGAAAAAGAGTTGATTGCTCAAATGGACAGTCTCGCAAAGCAAAAACAGCAATGGCAGGGTTCTACGGTAGCGGTGGCCGCGTTTGATAAAGAAATAGGGAAAACGAACGCCGAACTCCAATCAACCCGCAAATCAATCGAAGATTTAAGCAAAGCGACAAAGGCCATGCCCGGAAAGGTTGCCGCGGAAGAAGTTACAAAATCATTGAAAGCCCAAAGAACGGAATTGATGAATATGCTCGGTAATTGGAGTGATTGGAGCGAAGCCGGTAAAAAAGCATACGAAGAAAATCTCGAAAAAGCCGGTGAGCTTGACGATAAAATGAGGGATTTGCAAAACCAAATCCGTTTTATGGGTTCCGATACCGCCGCCTTTGATGCCGTTCTGGAAGGAACGCAAGCGGTAGCCGGAGGTTTTTCGGTCGCACAAGGCGCTGCGGCTTTATTCGGAGTCGAATCGGAAGACCTGCAAAAAATGATGGTGAAACTTCAAGCCGCGATTGCGATTACAACCGGATTGCAGCAAATTCAAAATGCTGTTCAGAAGGAAAGTAATATCATGACCGGTATTTCCGTCATCCAAACAAAAGCGAAAGCCGCTGCGGAGGCTTTATCAACAAAAGGGACAATTGCGGCTGCGGCTGCCCAAAAGGTACTCAATTTAGTTGCGGCCGCAAATCCGTATGTTCTTCTCGCAACCGCAATAATTTCGGTGGTCGGCGCGCTTGCTTTATTTTCGATAGGCGCCGATGAGGCATCGGAAAAGGCAAAAAAATACAAATCAACAACCGATGACCTGCGATTTGCAACAAAAGAAGCGAGAGACGAACACGATAAATTCGTTAACAGCATTCGGGATATTCAGATAGAAATAGACTTGGCTACGGGAAAAATAACGAAATACCAAGCCGCGTTATTGCGAATATCCAACGCAACCGGAGATGCAATCAAAGAGGTACGTAAGAAAACGGAAGAGGAAGTGAATAAAGTCAACGAATCATACGACGGATTTTTCAAAAAACTCGGAAAGTCATTCGTTAATTCCATGAAAGGAAACCAAGAGGCAGCAAGTTTTGCCGGATTGGAAAAAGAGCAGCAAAATAAGATACTTGAAATTAAAAAGAAGGGAGCCGAAGAGGAAGCCGGGTTGCAAGAACAGGGTTACATGAATCTTGAGGCGAAAAATCAAGAATACAATGAGGAAATATTAAGACAAAACGAGGACTTGCATAATGAGAACCTCAAAGGGTTGCAAGGCTCTTTGGCTAAGATAGAAACCGAAAGAAGACGAGAAGTTGAAAGCGCTAAAGCGCATAATCAAGAAATTATCGAAATAAATAAAACAAGACCCCAAAACGAACAGTTGGTATTAAACGACATAGAGGCGATAAACAAAAAATACGATGACAGGGTAAGCGAAGCGAGAAAATCGGAAGCGGACAGGATAAAGTCGGAGAACGATAAGCGAAAAAACGAAATAACCAAAGCCGAGCAGGATTTGGCAACCGAGCGCATCAAGGCCATGCAAGACGGGGAAGAAAAGGAAATCGCGTCCGTTCGTCAAGCATTGGAACGTCGCTTGGACGAAATAAAAGGAAACTCACAAGCTGAAATTGATTTGCGTAAGCAATTGGAAGATAACGCACAGGATGAAATAAAAAAAATAGAGGATAAATACAAAAATCAGCGTCTTCAATCCGAAATCGAAACCGAGATTGCAATTACAAACGCCAGCTTGGCCGAAGTTGAAAAAGGCTCCGACGCCGAGCTTGAGTTGAGAAGGCAATTACTCGAAGAAAAGGCAAAACTCGACGTTTTTGAAATCGAGAAATCAACGGACAGTGAAGAATTGAAAGCGGCGAGAATACTTGAAATCAATACTAATCTGAAAAAGGACTTGAAAAATTTATCGGTTGAGTACATCAAAACAGCGGACGAACGCTCCAAAGCGGAGGTACTCGCAGTCACCCAATCATACGAAAAGGGAAAAATCAATAAATTTCAATACGAAAAGCAATTGAACGACATAAGCATCAAGTCTTTGGAAGATGAAATCGCGGAGCGGAAATCAAAAGGAGAAGAAACGGTTGATTTGGAACAAAAACTGTCCGAAAAACGGAAGAAGATAGCGGATGAAGAAAAAGAATACCGCAAGCAGGTATTCGAAGAGCTGTACAGCGCAATGGGAGAAACAGCCAATGCTTTCTTTGATATGCACAAGCAGGGTCTCGACCGGGAAATGGAAGATTTGCAGCATTATTACACAACGGATGCGGAAGAAGCGAAGAAAAACAAGGACATGAAACTGATTTCCGAAGATGAGATGAATAAAAGACAATTGGAAATCAAGCGAAAGCAGGCACAGTCCGAAAAGGATCAGGCTCTGTTCAATGCGTTCCTGAGTATGGCAACCGGTATAGCGAAAGCGTTATCGGCCGCACCTCCTCCGTTCAATATTGCGCTCGCGGCAATTACGGCGGCGGCGGCAATGGTTCAAATTAAAGCAATCACTTCAAAACCGCTGCCGAAATATTGGAAAGGACGCAAAGGCGGTAAAGGCGAATTTGCCTTGCTCGGAGAATACGGCCCCGAAATCGCATGGATTCCCTCCGGCGCGTCCGTTATGCCGGCACACGACACGCGACGAGCCGTCACGGGCGATAACAAAGCGTTTTATCGGTGGAATATGCCGAGAATCGAGCCGAATTACCCGGTTATGCCGAGAGTACCTCAACAATTGATTAAACAATATTATCAAAACCGCAATAATGAAGACCGGATAGATTACGATTTACTCGGAAAATCCGTCGCCAAATACATGAAGTTTCCGAAATATCCGAAACAAAAAGATGTTACCGTTAATTTCGATAAATCCGGACTTTCGCTAACGGAAGGAAATACGACGACAAAAGTGTTAAATTCAAAATATTCGGCAAATGTATAAATTCTATCTCGAATACAAAGGCGTTAAAACGGAAATCAGAGAGCCGGTCGGATACGACGGCTTGGAGCTGGTCTTGAAGAGAAACGACAAATCGCACGGGATTGACGTGGAATATTCGGATATGACGTTGAAATTTTACGGGGACAAAGCCGTTTCGATACTTGAAAGCGCTTACAATGACGATATAGACAACATTATTACTTTCACCTGCGAAAACGACGGGGAAGAGGAATATCGCGGACAATTGGATTTCGAGGCTTACGGTAAAGTATATGAAGACGGTTATTGTTACATCACCGCAAAGGTGGCCGAAATAGGCATTCAAGTCTTATTTAACAACCGAATCGAGCAAAAAGTTGATATTGATTCATCGAAAGCCTTCGATGACTCGCCGCTTCCGACATATCCGATGCTGAAGCATGAAATCGAATTGCCGAATAAGAAAACGGGAATTTTAAGTAAATTGAGTAATATTGAAAAAGAAGAACAACAGGCTTATTTTTATTATCATCTTGAAGGACACTATGATTCAATAATATTTCAACCCGGCGTCGGAATTGATACGAATGAATTTGATACCGCTTACGATGTTGAAAACAGAGTACATTTCAGAATACAAGAAATAAGTCCTCATATATTTTTCAAATTCATAGAAGATAAAACCATTCAATACGGAAATACGGAATTAAATGCAATTTTTGATTTTCATATCAGAATACTTTATGCGGAAGATCCTGTGTTTGACACACCGGAATATGCAAATACGCCTTTTTATTCAAATGAAATTGATTTATGTATATGCAAAAACGATACGGTTATTTATACAAAAGAAGTTTACAGCGGATCGTCCGAATATGAATTTGATATATACGATAATATAACGCTGAATATTGAATTGAAAGAAAACGATACATTATATTATTATTTCATTATTCACCATGACAGACTTGAAGGAACTCACAGATTTGATTTAAGATGCCTGTTTGCGGTTAATAAAATCGAAATCGAAATAAAGTCATTGACGAGTTTCCCCGATACGACAGCGAATGTATCTTTTATTCACGAAACGCTTTCGAGAATTACCGAATCAATCACCGAGAATCAAATAACGGTCAAATCGGATTACTACGGAAGGACGGACGGTAACGTAAGCCCGACCGAAACGAACGGGCCCGGCTCTTTCCGGGCGTTGTCAACGGGACTTCGCATCCGGAATATCAAAGTAAGAGACGAAGACGGAAACGAAACCGACCCTAAACTTACGTTGTCTTTTTCGGATGCTTTCAAGAGCTTGCAGGCAATCGACAATATCGGATTCGGATTCGTGAAAGAGGGGGAAAATTGGTATTTGAGAATCGAGAATTGGGCTTGGTTCTACAAGAATGACGCGGTTTTTGAAATACGGAATCCGGGTAAAATCGAAAGGGGAATCAATCCGAACGCGCTTTATTCCACATTCAAATGCGGATACAAAAAGTACGAAACGGAAAGTTTTAACGGATTGGATGCCATTCATACGGAACGCGAATACCGTACAAGGTTAAAATTGAAAAAGAACGAATCGGAGCAAAAATCGGATATGATAGCCGACGGATATACGATCGAATACACCCGCCGTAAATCAACGGAAGCTACGACCGATTGGAGATACGACAACGACGTGTTTATTTTCTGCCTGTTAAAATCCGATTCTCACAGCGAACCCGACCGCTACGTAATTGACCTCGGAGCAACGGATACGAACGGTACCGTAATCTCGCCGGATACGATTTACAATATCCGCATATCTCCGGCGAGAATGGCAAAACGATGGCTGGACAGGCTTCTCTCTTTCGGATTCGGGAAGGAGGAAGAACTTATTTTTACGTCGGGAACCGGAAATTTGCAAGCCGAAGGAAGAGCGTATGCAAGCGCCGTACATCATCCGGAAGATTATCCGGACAACGACGGAAATTTATATGTCGAAAATCAAGATTTTACGGGCGCTTCCGTAATTTTATTGCCGGAATTGATTAAGATAAGCGACTATCCCGTTAAGGTTAGCGAATACAAGGCAATCAAAGATAACCCCTACGGGATTATTTCGGTGGATGATATTCCCTGCTTCATTTCGGAAATCAAATACAAAAAGCAAAAAAATACGGCTTCGTTTGTGCTGATTCCGAAAAAAGCGTAAATTTGCGTCAAATTCCGAAAATAAAATAATGACAGAGAATAAAAAGAATATACCGCCTTCGGGAATGTGTTATCAAGACAGAGTATTACACTCCGTTGAGGCGCCGCTTTACAATTCCGGGCTATTTAACATCATCAGGGATGACAACGCTCCGAAAAGCACAATAAAAGGGAAAAAACTGTATGATGCGGGAAAATGGTATGACTGCGTCATAAACGTATCTTTAATGTACGGTGAAAACAAGGTTGAAGACATAGAGGCTGTCATTGATACCGACGCATACTATTCAAATATAAACAGAAGTATTTTATATAAACTCGGTTGTATCGAGCCGTATATGTTTTTGAGTCAAAAAACAATAATGTACGGAACCGTTCAATCTCCGTCGTTTATGATTAATATGTCGATAAACGGTTTCGAGGGGATAATCGAAGACGGTTTTATCGAAACTCCGTTCCAAACGGAATATCCCGTTTTGCTCGGAACGAAGTTTTTGAAATTATGCGATTTACATTTTTTCGGGAAAAGAGGTCAATTTGAATTAGAGTTTTGAAATATATTTTTTAACAATCTGACAATTGGAACAATGAAAAAATACAAATTATTACCTATATCATTTATTGTACTTTCGCTATTTTCATGCACTAACACACCGGAAAAGAGAGCAGAAAGATTAGCGAAAGAATGGATGAAAGAAAACCTCAAAGATCCATCAAGTTACAAACCGATTTTTTTTGGTAAATTAGATTCTACATGCATAGATCCGATTTACAGAAAGCTATATGAAGAAGGAGGGGCCGGCGCCGAACTTATTAAATCATACGAAGGCTATGTATTTAGTGACAGTTTAAGTATAGAGTATTATACGAATGATATTAAAAAAGAAACATACCCTTCGTTAAAAAAATGTGGAGTGAAAAATTAGTAACATCGAAAGATTCTTATAATAAAAACTCATCAAGGTTGAAAGAATTAATACATGAAAGAGACTCTATTCTTAATTCAAAAGAATTTTATGCCTATACGATGATTCATCAGTATAGAGCAAAAAATGGCTTTGGAGCGATTGATGTTGGGCGAATTGTATTTTACTTCGATAAGGATATAACAAAAGTAAAGGATACAGAATCCGAATAGATAGTTTCTTCTTAATTAATCTTGCAGGATATTTTTCTATTTCTCCGATATTTTCGTCAAACTTTCCACTTTCCCGGTATCGTATAAGTCTTTCCGTTACCGGAAACCACATCGGGCATAATGCTTGAAATAAATTTATTGAAGTTATTTTCAAGGAATACGATTTTTCCGTTGCGATTTTTAACATTGTTTTTCAAATCAATGCTGAAAACAGTCGGCGGGAAATACACTCTAATCCTCTTTTTAGGGTATTTTTGTTGTATAAATTCCAATGGAGGCAACATATCGCTGTCTCCGCTTACAAGTACCACTACATCTGTTTTGTCATCAACACAATCACCTATCATTCTGATTGCCACATTCACATCCGTTTTCTTTTCTTCCGGGCGGGAAATGGCATACTTGCAGTTCGGACATTCAACCGTCTTTTTCAGATATTTTCCTCTTACAACTTCAAATTTATCCCCGTTGAGCAATTTATTTGCATTCAAAAAGGCGCCCTGCCTGTTGCTTTTATCTTGATTCAGAGGTGAGGCGGTAAAATATATTACTTTCTCAAGTGTCTGATTGGGGCTTAAAAACTGACTGAATAGTTTTACAACATCTATCCAATACGCACGTTGCCAATTTTTATCGTTTCTTTTTTTCGCTCGCAAACCGTAATAAAAATTGAACCCGTCAACATAAAACGTAACTCTTTCCGTCATATCAGTATATATAAAAATAAGCCGCTGAAAAGCGGCTTGAACCTATGCAGGAAAGCATAGGGGGGCGTTAATTATGCAGCAAAGATAAAACGTATTTTTGATATTTGCAAATATTTTACTTGCGAAAGCAAATTTTTTGTTTGTAAATATAAATAATTTTTTTTACAAGAAGTTACCAATCTTCATTTTCAATATTCAAAACACCTGTTTTTGTTGATTTTTCCAATAATGAAATAATATCATGCATTTTTTCAATAAGTGCAATAAAGGCATCCGTTTGTTTACCCTTATCTATTTTTCTTTTATCTGTAATCGGAGCATAGTCAACAATATTATAGGAGAATTTTTTGATTTGTTATAAAATTTCGGTCTATCGCTTTATTGCCATACCCGTGATTATTATTTTACTTGGAGAAATTACTTTCTTTTTGTAGTTTTTATCTGATATAGAAGGAATATAACTGTATTTCAACCCGATAACTCCGTTTGCTTTTATATCGCCTGCTTTTTTATATAAAGATTGAAGTGCATCTTCGTATGTTGCATATTTCCATTGTAATATTACTTTGTCTTTGGAAGAACTGGCAATTTCATATCCGGATGTTATTTCAACAATAACACTTCCAATCGGAGTGTACTCAAAACTTACCGAAGGAGATTCTGTAATAAAAAATCCTTTTGTAGAATAGTTTGAATAATCAATAACACCGGAATAAGAATCATAAATAAATCTTCCGGAACTACACGATATAAAAAACATTGTAAAGGCAATAATTAATATTTTTTTCATAACTTATATAGGATTAATAATTATGTAAAATTACAAACAATTTTGCCGATTACCGCAATCTTAGAATATGTTATAAAACATATAAAATTATTTGGCTGTTTCATAGAGATTTCTTACCTTTGCAATGCTTAACGTTTATTATATACGAGGGCGAAGAGTCGCCCGATTTATCGGGATTTTTTATGTCCTTTTGTCTTCTTTTTCTATTGTTTTCATATTATTTAAGTAAGACATTTGACAGAAAGTACCCCCGTGTGGAACTGTAATGGAACCACAGCCCTCGTAGAATGGCGTTAAGCAGCGGGACAGGCTTTCTGTCTTCTTATTAATGTTTTATTTATTTATTATGCTTAATTATTCTACAACGAACGCTGCGAGCGTTCAAGAACTCATCCCGATTTCCGAACACGACGGAAAAAGAGCGGTATCCGCTCGAATGCTTCACGCTTTTTTAGAAAGCAAACAGGATTTCTCTAATTGGATTCAGAATCGTATTAAAAAATACGGTTTTATTGAAAATCTGGATTTTGTACGTTTCAATAAAATTATTGAAACGGTGGGCGGACGAATGATTGAGTACGCTCTCTCCGTTGATTGCGCCAAAGAAATTTCAATGGTGGAAGGTAACGCCAAAGGCAAGCAGGCTCGAAAATACTTTATCGCCTGCGAGGAAAAGTGGAAAGAATCCGCCAAGCCTCTCACGCCGGCGGAAATGTTTTTGCAAAACGCTCAATTAATGGTTGAACATGACAAGCGTATTTCACAAGTGGAAAACAAATTGCACGTCTTGGAAGCAAAAACGGCCACACGTCCCGACTACTTTACAATCGTCGGTTACGGAACGCTTCATCACATTTCGGTGAATCTGAAACAGGCAAGCGGTCTCGGAAGAAAAGCGACGAAACTTTGCACGGAACGGAATATCCAAACGGATGAAATTCCAGATCCCCGATTCGGCAAGGTAAAAATGTATCCTTCGAGTGTGTTGGAAGAAGTATTTAATCAACCCATTAATTAAAAACAATCATGGAAACCGTAAGCAAGCAGGCGCAAGCAGAAGAAAACTACTATATAGCAGCGATAATGAAAGCTATGCGTGAATTTATTCAAGACGAATGTCAAGGTCATTTTATTTCATCGGATGAAAGGTTGATGAATAAAATAGAAGCTGCAAGAATTTTATTCCCGGAAGACAGGCAAAAATTAAGAAATATGACTTTAACCGTTTGAATCCGTATGGGGAAAATTCAGTATTAAAAAACCCGTTAAGCCTCGCTGCACAAGCGGGGCTTTTTGCTTTAAAATGTTAAATCTTTTATTCCGACTAAAAATAATTGATGAAATGTTTGGCAAATATACAAATGTATCTTATCTTTGTATCGTCAAACTTAAATAGATAAAACAATGAGTAAAAAAGAAGCAAAAGAAAGAGTAGTAAAGATAAAAAAACTACTCAAAGATTATCAGGAATTAGCGCCTTTGATCGGAATAGACGAAAAAACACAAAAAGAAACAATCGACATGTTTTTAGATGATCTTGTAAAGGCGCTTAAAGAAGCAAAGGAGTAATTAACCAACCTTCCTCGAAAGGGGGAGGTTTCAAAAAAATAAATTATGGATATAAAGAAGATTATTTCAGATTATCACGGTTCTTCCGATTCAAAAAAGGTGGAAATTAGGGAGAAACTAAAAAATGAATTTTCATTATTACCCGAAAATGAAAAGGAGGACGTACAACGTATTTTCCTTGAAAGTCAGAATGCGGTTATAGAGGAAGGGAAAGACGCATTACGGGAATTAAAGTTAAAAACCGAGTTGGAGCGCGTTTCGGAATATGTTTCGATGTCGTACATTGCAAAAAAGTATTTCGGCAAAAGCCGGCAATGGATGAATAACAGAATAAAAGGAAATTTAGTAAATGGCAAGCCGGTAACGTTTACCACTGCCGAATTGAATCAATTTTCGAGTGCGCTCAATCAATTGAGCGGTGAAATTAAAAATACGGCGCTTCGCATTTCTCATTAAGCGTCTATCCGGTTTGACGACCGCCCCGGCTCGGATTCGCTCCCCGCCGGGGTTTTTCATTCTTATCCTTGCTTTTCCGCGATTATAATCGTAACGGTACGATAAAACAAAAATAATTAACTCAAAACGAATAAAATCAAATATAAATGCGTATATTTGCGGCATGGAAACAAAATATCCGATCGTTCAATTTTCCGATGACAGGCAGGACGGCTGTTGTTGCTATGTATTACCGGTATCGGAAGGCGGCGACGCGGCTTTTTTCTCTCCCGCGACAAGCGGAGTTTGGTTTGTTTCAAACTTAAACGGAGACAAAATCGGGAGCGAATATATCGTGCCGTCCGACGGATTTATTGACCTGTCTTCCGTTGACCTTTCCGCCGTTTTGGCGCCGGGCGACTGCTTTCGCATTGCGGCGGGAAATTATTTCTCAAACCCGTTTCAATACATCGGATGCAACACCGATAACACTCATGTTTTCGAATATCGGGACGGGGAAGACGACCGCCGACAACGCATAAGAATTTCATGCGTCATCGAAAATTCGCAGTCGAAAACGGACAAATCGGAATATATTGATTCGAACGGATTGAACATTTCGCTGTCGAAAACGAGACGCAAAGAATACGATTTAACGACCGATTTCTATCCCGAATCCGTTCACGATGCAATAAAAGAGATTTTCATTTATCCGAATCTGTCGGTTGACGATACGCTTATGTTCGAATCGGGAGACTACGAGACGGAGTGGGACGAGAAAGACGAAAACGACAACGCGCGGGCAACCACCAAGTTGTCCGAACAGGATATAAACAGATACAGCATCTGTTAAGCCCCGTGTGGGAATACTTCGCCGGATTATCCGGCTTCATTTTAATCATTGCATTAAAATGTCCGTAGAACTAACGGCCGATTTCGTAAGAACGGCAATCGGCACACGACATCCGAACTTTAAGATTTGCGAAGACTTGGCGTATAAATTGGAAGTCCACGCAAAGGGATTAAAGCCGGACAGTCTGATAAATAAACGCAGACCCTCGGAAAGCGAGAAAATAAGGGAATACCGTAATGATATTTACGTACCGATAACGAGAAAGCCGGTCGGAAAAGTCATCAATTCGCTGTCGAAAATCCGACGCTCGCAGGATTGGAACATTCAATTCGATGCCGATTCCGTACCGAAATCAATCAAATCGGACGAAACGCTCGAATCGTATTGCGAATACAACTATCCGACATTTACGAGCGTAACCAATTGGGCGTTCGATGAGTTGCTTATCCGCTCGCTGATTGACGCCAATTCGGTTTGCGCCGTGGTTTTGAAAAAACTCCCGGAAAGCGCAAACGAATACGTAAAGCCGGAAGCGGAAATATTCGGCTCGAAACAGATATTGAGCTATTCGCCGGGCGAGTATTACGCGCTCCTTTCTTCCGATGTTTCCGTTTACCGGAGCGGAAATAACCGAAGTTACGAAGGAAAAGTCTATTATATCGTCACCGACACGCAAATTGCGCGCTACGAAGAAAGAAGCGGCGCCGGATTGGAGCAGACGCTGATTTATGATCATAATTTCGGTGAATTACCTGTTTTTAAGGTTGGAGGCGTTTATTTCGACCGGAAAAACAACGACATCATACAGGAAAGCCGTATCGCTCCCATGGTTCCGTTTCTTGACGAGGCGGTACGCGAGTATTCCGACCTGCAAGCCGAAATCGTGCAGCATATCCACTCCGAAAAGTACATCTACACGAATACCGAATGTCCGATATGCAGGGGTTCCGGAGTTACGAACGATAAGGACGCGAACGGCCATTTCAAAAAGTGCGCAACGTGTAACGGAACGGGAAATATTACGAACGTTTCTCCTTACGGAGAATACGTTATTTCGCCGGGAAGAAAAACGGATGAATATCAATTGCCGATGCCGCCGTTCGGTTATATACAAAAAAGCACGGATATTGCGAAATTGCAGGACGAGCGCGTAAGAAATCATATTTACGACGGACTCTCGGCAATCAACATGGAATTTCTCGCGGCAACGCCGCTGAACCAATCCGGAACGGCAAAGGAAGTTGACAGGGACGAACTGAATACCTTTGTCAACTCGGTGGCCGAAGACATCGTAAAGGTTTTGGACAATGTCTATTACTTTATCTGTCAATACCGATATTCGGTTGTCGTTACCGACAAAGAGAAGCGGGATAAAATGCTTCCGGTTATCGCCGTACCCGAAAAGTTCGATCTGCTGAATACATCGGTTCTCGTAAACGATATACAAACGGCCAAGAATGCGAACGTCAATCCCGTTTTGATTAAGTACATGGAAATAGAGCTGGCCCGGAAGAAATACAACGCGGAACCGCGGATTGCATACGAGGTGGAATGTATGTTCGAACTCGATCCGCTGTACGGATACGGTCAGAGCGACAAGATGACGATGCTTTCCAACGGCGGAATCACCGAAAAAGACTATGTGATTTCCTGCAATATCTCTCAATTTGTCCAACGTGCGTTCAAAGAAGAAAAAAACTTCGATATGAAAACGTTCGACGAGAGGAAAAAGATAATATCCGGATACGCGGATGAAATCATTAAGGAAAATTCGGTAAAGGAAACGCTGAAAACGGATATTGAAAATCAAATGAACGGGAATCAATCGAATCCGGATGAGCGACCTCGATAAGATACTGAAAATAATAGAGCAGGCTCCGGAGGAGTTCGAATCGAAGATACCGGATACGGAAAAGAAGATATTCGGGGATATTTTATTATTGCTGAAAGATTTGAAGTTATCCGCGGACGGCAGGATAACGGCAAGCGTCGAAAATCTCAAACTCATCAACGAAATCAAAGCCCGGCTCGGAAAAATCGTCGTATCGAAGGAGTATTCGGATGCGGTCAAAAAGTTCGTGTCGAACATACCGACCGTTTTCAATTATCAAACCTCCGCTTTCGACCTTCCGAAAGAATCAAAAAAAATGATGTCGGAAGTCGCTAAAGCGCAAATAGATAAAACGCTTGAAAATTTAATCGGCGCCGGATATAAGCGGGACGTCGTTTCGAGTCTTTACGATACGCTTCTCACAAGCGTAACCTCCGGCGGCTCGTATGCGGATTTAACGGAGCAATTGAGAAATCAGCTTATTTCGACGGAAGAAAAGCCGGGTATGCTGTCCCGGTACGCGAAAACATACGTCGTTGATGCGCTCGGACAATTTGCCGGACAGGGAAACGCAATGATTGCCGATGCGCTTAATTCCGAATGGTTTCAGTATATCGGCTCGAATCTTACGACCACCCGCGAATTTTGCGAACATCTGACCAAAAAACGATACGTCCACAAATCGGAAATACCCGAACTTTTAACGGGAATGATTGACGGTCATCAATGCGAAATCTATGAAAAAACGGGCCTTCCGAAGGGAATGAAAGAGGATACGACGCCCGAAAATTTCATAGTGAATCGCGGCGGGTGGAGATGCGGACACGAGCTGATTCCCGTTGATAAATCAACCGTGCCGAAAGCGATAAGGGATAAGATAAAAAAGGAACCCGACGAATTGGAATTATTGGACATTGAAATTCAAAAAGTAAAAGAATTGGCAGATGAATACGGGGTAGGGACAAAACGGTTGGATGCGGCAAGGCAGACGCAAGATATAAACGAAATCAAAAACGCTATCAATACCGTAAGAAATCTCGCAACCGGCATGAAGGGTAAATACGAATCACTGCTCGGAGAAGTACAATCGGTACTTCAAGAAGCAAAAGCGGCAAAAATTGACGCAAGTATATTAAAGGCATTGGAGTCTCGATTGATTTCAAATAAAGCCGACTACGGAAGTATAAATCAAGATATAATAAATGCGGTTAATTCAATCAAAACCGCCGTTGCGCAAAAGACGGCACAGCAATTTGCGGCGACTTCAACGAATACACAAAAAACAAAAGAACGAATTATCAACGATAAGGAGATTGAAGTAAAGTTGAATATCACACAGGGAAAAGAAATGGATTTCGACCAAGCAAACAAAGGCTACGGGAATAAAAATTACTCAAAGGGCGGAGGATATAAAATAAACTGTCAATCATGCGTAGTGGCGAATGAGCTGAGAAGGAGAGGATTTGACGTTACGGCTATGGAAAATACGAAAAAAAAGGGCAATGTTCCTTATGAGTTATCTACAAAAACAAATTTAGCATGGATAGACCCGAAAACGGGAAAGATGCCGAATAAAGGAAAAGCAGGGGGGCAATATATCAATGGAATCGGCGACATAAGAATAAAGCCAATCAAACAATTGGAAAAAGAGTTAATATCTCTTATAAAAGATACAGGACGTTATCATATTGATTGGACTCATAAAAATAAAACATCCGGGCATATTATTACACTTGAAAAATTGCCCGATGGAAAAATTGTATTCTACGACCCGCAAACGGGACTAAAGACAAATTGGAGCGAAATAAGAAAGGATGTCAGTCTTAAATACGGAGTCCATATTTTGCGCGTAGATAATCTGAATGTTAATGTCAATATAGTAAACGGAATCGTAACTAAGTAAGCATTTCATCTTCCGTGAGTGTAGCTTCTTCTGTTGTAAGGTTTAATGAAAATCCCATAACGGATGCGATTTCTTCTAATTCCAGAAATCTCGGGATACCGTTTTCTATAACGATGAATTGAGGTAGTCCCGTGAATGGAATTTCATCCGAATCAAAAACGGGAGTATAAATCGGTAATTTATTAAAAAAACGCCACTCTTTAACATTCTCCCTGACTGCTGTTTTATAGCCATTTTTTTTGGCAAATTGTATTGCAATTTGAATATCTTCCATCTTAAAACTGTATTTACGGTGCAAATGTACCCTTAAATCGGAATAAAAACAAAAAATTTAACGATTTTAAATAAAATATTTTAATCCAAACGATTTTATTTAAATATAAATGCGTATATTTGCATGCCCTTTACGGGAATACCTGCCCTTTACGGGAATACTTTCACTTACTTCACTTATTAAAAACACAACATCAAAAAAAATGGAAAAAAGATACATTAAGGTGACCGAAAAGGGAAGGCCTTCGTTTATCGTACCGGATTCAAACGAAAATTTTTACAAAAATCGGGGAGCGAAAATCGAGGAAGCCTCGAAGGAAGAAATCGAAAAATGCTTCCCGGAAGAAGCCGTAAAATCCGCTTCCGGGTCAATCCCGTTTGTCGCTTCCGAGACCGCGATCGCCGAATTGGAGGCCGAAAAAACGGCGCACGGGGAAACGAAGAAAAGACTCGAAGCCGAGATTCTCGCACACAACGAGACGAAACAGAAACTCGAAACGGTAAACGCGATTCTTCAAATCAAAAAAGAGGAATCTGAAAAGGCGAACGCCGAATCCGAAAAACCGCAAAAGAAGATTAGGATATGAAGTTACCCGAATTTATCAATAACGTCGCTTCAAAAAGCGAGAAACAGGACGACCCGGCTGTTGTAGATATTTTGTCCCGCGCGGACATACAGAATATTAACATAGCCGACGATGTTGCGAACGGAATTATTAACGGTTTACTTACCGTTGAAACCGCAAAAAGCCATCCGGTTGTTAAAAAACATTTTTATGCGCAATGTCTCGCGCCTTACGATGCCGAGATTTTGAATACGGTTAAAAAATTCGAATTGGGCGATGATTTCGAAGCCGAAATTTCCGGAAACAAAAACACTTTCGATAAATTCCGGAAATTGAACGAAAAGCTGAAAGAATTAACGGACGGTTTGAAAACATCGCAGGGAAAGGGAGACGAAAAAACAATCGAGAAATACGTCAAGCTGATTAACGACCGGAATGCCGAAATTGCCCGATTGAAAGAGTCCACCGTCCCGAAAACGGAGTTTGAAAAAGCTCAAAAAGAAAAAGAAAACGAAATCCGGGATTTCATGATTCATTCCAAAATCGAGGGTTTGAAGTTCGCCAATCAAGACGTAAGCGCCGATGTAAACACGGAGGTTGCAAACGTATTGCTGAAAAAGGCCCTTTTGAAAAATAAGGCCGTAATCGTAAAGGAAGGCAACGACTTGAAACTTAAAAATGCGGAAGATCCGAATCTTGATTTTCTGAACGAACAAAACAAAACCGTTTCGTTCGATGATTTTACAAACAAAGTTTTCGCCGAAAGTAAAATTTTGGCGGTCAGCGGGAACAAAAACCCGAATACGCAGTCCTTTGCACCTCCGGCAAATCCTTTTATTCCGGAACTGACGGGGAAATTAAACACGGCTCGGTTTGACGCTGCGGTGCAGGCTTCGCTGAGCGATCTGGCAAATTGTTAAAAATATGAAAGATTTTATCGGGGTTGTCGGAGCCCTTGTTATGACAATCGAAGCGTTGGCAAGACAAAACGATCCGCAATATAAGGTAACGCCCGTCGGATTCCTGCAAATGCTTCTGGAAAATTCCGCAACCGCACAGGTAGCCAATCTCGAACAGCTTAAATCCGGCTTGGACAGGGAAATTAAAGTCCGCTATATGCAACGCGGATTGGAAAGCGAGGTGCAGCGAAGAGACGATTGCGAAACGCCGATTTCTCCGGAATGGAAAGAAAGCAATATCGGAGAGCCGATGTACGCAAAAATGGGCATCATGATTTCAGACGGCGATATGCGTAAGTATCAGGAAGCCGCATCGAAGGGAGTCGGTATCGGTTCGCCGGGCGCAACCGTAATGGCCGGCTTATACGAAACGATTCTGGTGAAATTAAGCGGATTGATTCAAGCCGTAAACAGCGATCTGCTTTCGGCTCAAACCGGCAGGTGGGGAGTGAATGCGGTAACCGGTTCAAATTCGGCTCAAGTGATTAATTTCGGGAATACGCCGCAGATGAATGACGGCATAGTGAAATTAATTCTCGATTATCAGGCAAACGAAGCCGTCGGAAATCCTCAAATCGTAGGGAACGGAACCGTAACCGCCTACGATATTTTGCAGGGATTAAAGAAAAGCTATGACGCTTCCGGATTTTCGGCGAATCCGTTGAATGTTTACAACGACTACGCATCCGCATCAAAGTGGGGAGTAAATAATTTCGGCGTATTTGTACCCGGATTGATCGCTTTTGTGGATTACAATAAAAACGTGGGGCCGTGGTCGGGCGTCAAAGGAAACTCTTTGTTTTTCACGCTTCCGATTCCGATGATACTTGCCGGCGGTAAATTGGGAAAATTGGTATTGGATTGTCAGTTGAAATATTACGACTGTCCGATTTTTGATCCGGATACCGATGTAAAAGTCGGCGATCGCGGTTACGGAATCACTTTCGGAAAATATTACGGACTTTGGAACGCTCCGGATGATATGTTTGCGCCGGGCGACCGACTGAACGGATTTAACGGCTCGCTGCATTATATCGGGGCCGCAATATAATTCTTTGATTCTTTGTTTTTATGTTGAATTGTTTGACGGGTTATATCGGATTGACAGGCGGCGTCGGAACCGCCGAAAGCGGCTTGTATCTCGACGCCCTGCCCGGTATAAACCCGTTTAACATTCTGAAGGCGGCGGACGGCGGTCAAAAAAACGCATCGGGGGAATATTCGGCCGAAAAGGTTTTCGGTGATGTTCAACAACGGGCGATAATGAAATTCCGAACGTTTTTTATTTCCGAATTTAATCGCTGCTTCAAGCTCTATAAACGGGAAAACGTTGACTGTCTGATATGCGAAAACAAAGAATTGCTTGCCGTCGCATTGTGGTATCTGACCGGAGCCGAAATGTGCGAGGAGTTTTTGAGGAGCGACCGGATTAACCGTTATACGACCGTTGACAGACAAAAGATAAGGGAGCTGAAAGATAATTTTACGGATTATTTCTTTGCCGAATTATCAACGTCCGTCGCGGGGATTGACATTGCCGGAAGCGCCTGTTTCGAGAATGAAAATCCGCCCGAATGCGGAGGTATTATCACCGTAATCGAGACCTGCCCGTGATAACGGTTAACATATCGGGATTGGAAGAAATTCGCGACAAGATTGCGGGTATTGACATGAACAAGCTGTGTTACAATGTCGCGTCGTCATTGAAAGAGGAGGTAAGACACAGGGTTCACGTCGAAGGGAAGGCGTCCGACGGTTCTCAAATCGGAACCTATTCGGAAGGATACATGAAAGTCCGTACCGGAAATTATCCCGAAAATGTCATTAAAAAAGGCAAAAATAAGGGAAAATTCAAGGAGAAAAAATCCGAAGCAAAATCGGAAGCCGGCGTATTTACGAAAGGGCCGAGAAAAGGACAGCCGCGCCCCGCTTACAATCGGAAAAACGAACGTACCGTCATACTTTCGCTTACCCGTCAAACGGAAAACGATATGGACGCGACAAATCCGATACCCCTTCAAAACGGTTTCGGAATAGGATATTCGAACGACTTTGCTTATAACAAGGCGTTGTGGAACGAGGAAAGATACGGTAAGCCGATTTGGAATTTAACGGAAGAAGAAAATCAAAAGGTAAAAAATATTGTCAGCGGTTACATTGATGAAATTAACAATAAATGATATTGTCGAAAAAATCAACGGGACGATAATCCGTCAATTGAAATGTAAAACGGGAGAGGAATTTCCGGCGCAACTGTTCGGTATCTCCTTTCCGATACAGATAAAAGATACGGATTCCGACGGCTCTTTTCCCGCTGTTATAGACACAGACGGGGAATGCCGATACGTATTTTCGGACGACGATTTTGCATTCGGGTTGTATCACCGGTTACTTTCAAAGACATACGATAAAGCAAAAGGATACGGGGATGGCGATTCGGATACGGAAACGGATGAAATGATTACGGTTGTATGGGGATTTTCAAACCGATTAGGTATAAACGCTTTGGATTTCGAGCATGAAATTATCATTCCCTCGATTCCGAAAGAATGCGCTTTGGTTTCTTCCGATTTCGATTCTTATCGCGTCGTCAATAACGAGTTCAGAAACATAAACTACCTGAATAAACCGGAGGAATTTATTTTTTCGGTAAAGTATAAATTCAGACACGTATTCAATCGAATCTGCGTATCGGAAACAAATTGTATTTAATTTTTTAATAAGTAAAAAAATGGCTGTAATTGTTAAAACATGTACATATGACGGGACTATACCCGAATATATATGCAATGAATGCAAAGAATCCGAGGGCGGTCGCGTTCGCGGAGTTGCATATATTAATAAGGATTTACAACCGGTAATCACGGAAACAAATGTTAAATCGCGTGCTTGGTGGGAAAACAATATCGTATCGGGAGCGATTATAATCATTCCGACCACGCGGGGAACGTATGACGGAGGAGCGAAACAAACGGTTACCGGATACGGCGACGAACAGGAAAAGATCATTAAGAAAACGCATACGGCGGTTATTAATGACAGTAATCATTTCGGAAATGAATTATTCTACGAGTATTTGGAAAATAATTATAAGGATTACATTTTTGCATTTCGAACCGAAAAAGAGCTCCGAATCGCCACGGATGTATTAACCGGATTGGAAGCGAAAGACAACGTGGAAGAAGATACGAATACCGAGGTCGTTTGGCAGGCAACGGTAACTTGGGATCAGAGCAGGCCGAAAATGATTGTTCCGGTTTACGAATTGACGAATGAAGTAAAGGAATTGTTCAAGGGTTGCATCGGAATTGAGCCGTAAATAAACATTAAAAAACGAGGGCTTAACCGCCCTCTTTTATTATGAAACAGTATTATCAGGGCGAAGATATTCCCTTCTCCGTTCCGTTTTCATCGGAATTCCGGAACGCGGAAAGTTTTTTCGAATTTTCGGAAATACGCTCGTATGCTTATACCGACGGGTGCCTTATTCAAAAGTTTTCAACCGTCAATAAATCGGGATACGGCAAATTAACGACGATTAACGGCGAATTATCCGGCATAATCCGCTCGGAATATTCTTCCCGGTTTTCTCCCGGAGCGATAATCATCGAAATAATCGGAATGAAACAAAGCTCCGAATTGCAATACGATATAGGAAAGACGGTTATCGGTGGTTTGAAAAAAAGTCTTATCAAGAATGAAAAACTTGACGGCAATATTTTTCTTTCGCTCGATAAAAACAGTATCAACTTTGACGCAAACACGTCGGAGACCGTGACGGTAACGATTACGGGAACGGACAACAAATCCTTTACGGTATCGAATACGCCTTCATGGCTGACTGTTACGAAAACGAACGCAGGATTTACATTGACGGCGGCGCCCAATCCGAAGGAATACCCGCGGGACGTTAAATTGACCGTCTCTTCGGACGCTTATCCGAGCGCGAGCGCGAGCCTGTCCGTCACGCAGGAGGGCGCGTGGCTGTCCGAGTTCGTATTCGACGTAAAAACGACCGCGATAAATCAGGACATTCCGCG